>CAYOTD010000165.1:0-9049 GCA_964406685.1 uncultured Solibacteraceae bacterium
CAGTCAACCTGAGCGCTGAGCCCGCCAGTTACCCACGAATTCCCCAGACGAGGCCCTTTTTTGAAAATGGTGAAATTGGTTACTGTCCCTATTTTTGCATGTTGATCGTCGCCCCAACCGGAGGCGCGATCCGCTCCGTCACGCTCGCCACACGGCTGGAAACCCCCGTCAACGGGCTCACGCTGGCGGGCTGAGCGCGATGCCGCGCGCGGCAAGGTCGGCGCGGAGTTGTCCCTCATCGGTGAAGCGCACGGCATCGATCGCCTCGGCGCGCGCGCCCGCCACGTATTCGGGGATGTCGTCGGCGTAGAAGCACTCTTCGGGCCGGCAGCCGGCGCGGCGGATCGCCTCGCGGTAGATCTCGGCATCAGGCTTCATATGCCCGACCTTGTACGAAAGCACGAAATCGTCGAAGTGGCGCAGAATCGGGTAGTTTTCACGAATCCACTCGAAGTGGATCTCGTTCGTATTGGACAGCAGAATGATCCGGTATCTCTCGCGCAGGCCGGCGATCAGGCCGTCCTCGATGAGCGTGCGCGGAGGGAAGATCGAGCACCAGGCGCGGCGGAACGCGGCCTCGCCCGCCGTCAATTCCAGCAGCCGGGACATCTCGCGGATGAACGCCTCTGTCTCGATGGCGCCGGTCTCCGCGCGCCGGTACAGATCGGTTTCCGACAACCGCCGCCGCAGCTCTTCCGGCGGGTGCGGGGAGTGGGCGGAGATCTCGCGGTAGCCCCGGTCGAAATCCAGCGGCACGATCACCCCGCCCAGGTCGAAGATTACGGTTTTCATCATGACTTGCTTCAGCTCAACTCGATCATCTGGTGGCCTTCGAGCTTGGGCAGAGTGAAGTGAACGCGGCCGCCGCGCGTCTCGAACGCCAGTTTCCGGTCGCCGGGCACGGCGAGCACCTGGCGCACGGGCTTGTCGGCGCGAACCGAGACCTTCACCTCGTAAAGCGGAATGACGTCCTCGATCACGTCGAAGGCCTGCCCGCGCCGCTCCGGGATGTAGTGGAGCAGGTGCAGCACGCGGCGGTTTTGGGCGGGCTGGTCGCTCAAGGCGGCGAACAACGTGGTGGGTCCTTCGGCGGCGACCAGCGGGTCGGGCAGCAGCAGGCGGATGGCGTTGGCCAGAAGCTGTTTGATCCAGCGCGGGGCGTTGGTCTGGTACTGCTCGAACAGCGGGTGCATGAAGTAGATGGCGCCTCCGTGGCGCACCGCGCCGGGATAGCCCGGTTTGCCGGCGGAGGGCGTGTGTCGGTGCGAAGAGAAGTGCTCCCAGGTGCGGTTGAAGTAGGGCACGTTGACTTCGCAGAGCACCTCGGCGCCGGAGGCGGGGCGCACCTGCTTGCCCTTCAAATACATGACCAGCTCGGTGGGGGGCAGCCCTTTGCCGATGGCGCCGCGCGGCACGATGAAGTCGGGGCTGTAGGGGGCGTCGCCCACCAGTTCGACGCCGAGAGCGCCGATAGCGAACCGCTGCTTCGCTTCGTCGAGACCGGATTCGAAGGACGCGATCAGCGCGCCGCCCTGCCCCAGGAAGCGCTCGATCTTGGCGGCCAGCTCGGGCGAGGCGGGCACCTTGTCGGGCAGGATCAGCAGGCGGTAGGGGGCGAAGTCGCTCCTGGAATCCAGGATGTCGAACTGGTGGCGAAGCTCCTGCAACAGGCGCACCGCGCCGAAGGCCGACGGAGGAATGATCCGCGCCGCGCCGCCCAGGAACTCTTCCGGCGTCAGTACGCCGATCTCGGTCACCGCCCGCGCGCCGGCGCACCACGGCTCCTTCTCTTCCACCTGGCGGAAGACGCCGCCGATCAGATCGTAGGTCGCTTCGTCGAGCTTGCCGGAGGGGTGCAACTGGTCGCCCACCGAGCACTTGGCCCCGAGGGCCAGCATGAGCGAACACTCGTACTCCAGCGCGGCGCGGTTCTTCAGCGAATGGAAGTCGCCCCAGGAGGTGTGGAACTTGCCCGTCATGCCCAGCGCCTCCATGCCCAGGGTGCGCACGTAACGCTGCTTGAGGGGGAAGTCCAGGTAACCCCAGCCGCCGCTGGGAAGGGATTCCAGCTCCCAGTGGGTGTAGGCCTGCGCCACCGCCCGGTGCCGCGGGCCGATGTGGCCGGCGTTGTAGAAGATCGAACAGTCCTTGTCGAACTGGCGCACGTAGGCGGTCATGGCGCGCTTCCAGTCGTTGATAACGCGCAGGCCGAAGGCCAGGCGCGCGTCTTCACTCGCCGGGTTGAGGCCCGCCCGCTCCATCGCCGAGCGGCACTGGAGGCAGGAGCAGTCGCGCGGCTGCACGATGTCGAAGAACAGACCGTCGACGGGGACGGATTCGAAGATCTCCCGGACGTGCGCCTCCAGGAACTCGTTGTAGGGCGTGTTCACGCACAGGAAGCGGTAGAAGCCGGGCTCGTAGAAGGGCGTGCCGGTGGGGGCGCCCTTGCCGTCCAGCACCAGCCAGTCGGGCCGGCGCATGGAGGTGAAGTAGTCCCACTGCACTGTCAGATAGATGGGCACGCGGATGTTGCGCTTGTGGCAGGCCTCGATCTGTTCCTTGAGCAGGTTGCGCTTCAGGTGCGGGTGACGGCGCTCGGGGAACTTCTTGGTGTCGTAGTAGATCAGGCCGTGATGGCAGCGCGCGAAGCAGGTGATCGAGTTCACCCGCGCCTGCTCGAGCGTGGCCGCGAAGCGCTCGGGATCGAACTGGTCCCCGATGCCGACGATCTTCTCGCTGGTATGGAAGTCGAGATGGACCTGACGGAACCGCAAGGGCAGCGACTCGGCCAGAGGCGGCACCGGCACCGGAACCGGTTGCGCGGCGGCGGGAGCGGCAGCCGCGGCGGCCAGCGACAGGAATTCGCGGCGCAGGAGGGGAAAGCGGGATTCAGGAGTCTGCATGGTTCGTCCGAACCGTGTATTCTATCGAACGATCTCGATCTCGACGCGGTTGGGGATCAGGCCGGCCTCGTGGCCGAGGTCGAGCAGCTTCTGGGCCGCGCGCGGCACCAGTTCGCCGCAATCCACCGTGTAGTGGTTGACGTACATGCCGACGAATTTCTCGGCCAGGGCGGGTTCCAGATCGCGGGCGAATTGCAGGGCGTAGTTGAGCGCCTCTTCCGGGTTGCCGAGGGAATACTGAATGCTCTCACGCATCAGGCGGCAGCATTCGCTCTGAATCTCAGCCGGCAGCCGCCGCGCCAGCGCGTTGGCTCCCAGCGGCAGGGGGAGGTCGTAGGCCTTGCGCCACCACTTGCCCAGGTCGAGCACGCTGTGAAACCCGCCCTTGCCGAAGGTCAACTGGCCTTCGTGGATCACCAGCCCCAGGTCGGCCGACTGCTCGGCCACGGCGTCCAGGATCTTGTCGAAGGGAGTGACGACGGCCTCGAAGTCGGGCTCGAAGAGCCGCAGAGCCAGATAGGCCGTGGTGAGGGTGCCGGGCACCGCGACGCGCTTGCCCTTGATCTCCTCCGGCGACAGCGGCGCGCGGGCCAGCACGATGGGGCCGTAGCCGTCTCCCACGCTCGATCCGCTGGCCATCAGCGCATACTTGCCGGCGACATAGGGATAGGCGTGGAAGGAGATCGCGGTCAGATCGTAGACCCCCTCCAGAGCCTTGCGGTTCAGGGATTCGATGTCTTCCAGAACATGCCGGACCGTGATCAGTCGCGACCGGATCTTGAGGGTCGCCAGCCCGTAGAACATGAACGCGTCGTCGGAATCGGGACTATGGGCGCAGACAATCTCCGTTGCGGCGGGGTTTCTCATACAGAAGAGGACCTTCACACTATAGCAGACCCGCCGATGGGGTGAGGCGGATTAAGAAGGCTAAGAGTGAAGGCTACTGGTTGCCTAAGGCGGTCAGCGCCGGCCGCAGGGAGTCGAGAGCCCGAACCAGATCGCCGTAGGCCTGGCCGGCGGCGGAAAGGTCGCGGCTGCGGCCGACCATTTCCAAGCGCAACGCCGCCTGGAACGCGCCGGCGGCGCCGAAGTTACCCACGGATCCTTTCAGGGAATGGGCACCCCGTTCCAGCGCCAGCGCATCGCCGTCTTCCAGCGCCGCCCGGATCTCGGCCATCGTTTTGGGGTACTCTTCCAGGAACAGCGACGCGATCTCCCGCAGCAGTCCCTCGTCGCCGCCTACGTGCTCCAGCGCGATCGCCCGATCCAGATTGGCAAGTTGCCTTTGAATCTCCACGCTGCCATCCTCCGCTCCGCTGCCTGTTCTTGCGGAACCCGCGTGAACTGGTGCGTCTGCAACCTGGGCTTCTAGGGTAACCCAAGAAAACAGGGTCCTACAAGTCCCACAAGTTCTATATCGGCTGGAACTTGCCGAACTAGCGCGCATTGTTCCGGAGATTCTCCGCCGGAGGGCGGATGGCAAGCCCTTTTTCCCTACTATACCCGATGTCGGCTAGACATCGCAGATTCGAAGCGTCTCTTCCAGCGATTTGATGGCATCCCGGAGGGGGGAGTACTCGTGAGAGACATAGCCCTCGAACTTCAGGTCGGCGATGGCCTGCATGATGCCGCGATAGTTAAGTTCCTGGCCTTCATCGGGTTCGTGGCGGCCGGGGTTACCCGCCGTGTGGAAGTGCCCGATCCACTGGATGTTGTTGCGGATCGTCCGGATAATATCACCCTCCATGATCTGCATGTGATAGATGTCATACAGGAGTTTCACCCGGGGCGAGTTTACGCGCTGGCACATCTGCACGCCCCACGCCGTGTGGTCGCACATGTAGTCCTTGTGGTCCACCTTGCTGTTGAGCAGTTCCATGCAGATGGTCACGCCCTTGTCTTCGGCCGCCTTCTTGACCTGGTTGAGGAAGGCCACCACGTTGTCCATGCCCTCCTGGTCCGACATGCCCCGGCGGTTTCCGGACAGGGCGATGACGTTGGGAACGCCGGCCTTGGCGGCGATGTCGATGTTGGCGATCATCTTGGGGATCAGTTGGGCGTGGTCCTCCTTGCGGTTGCAGCCGCCGGCCAGGGTCATCCCTCCGGGCATCATCGTCGGGACCAGGCCAAACTGCTTAAGGGTTGCAAAGGTGTCCGGGCCGACCAGGTCGAAGCCCTTCACGCCGAGACGCGCGGCGTTCCGGCACATCTCCTCGAAACTCATGCCTTTGCCGAAGCAGCCGCGGGTGACGCCCTGCTTGATCCGGCCTTTCAGCGGCGCCGCCTGAACCGGAACCGAGGCGGAAACCGCCCCCAGTCCGGCGAGAGTGGGTACAAAATCTCGACGAGTCATGCCTAACATAGTATCAATGGGATTCGCCCTGTGGATCGAAAACGGCGTGGCCCGGGCCGAGGGCACGCACGAATACCGGCCGATGGGGGCGGCCGTGATCGCCGCGACCTCGCAGTTCGCTGCCCGCGATTTCCGGCCGGCGCGGGGGCGACTCCGGGGCGGGACGGCTTTTGCCGGCTTTTTCGGGTCCCTGGTCGAGGTGAACGAGCATCTGGCGCGCCGGCGGAAGGGCAAGGCCCGCCGGGGGGGCGCCGGCCGCGCCGTGCCGGGCTTATAGGGGTTTGTGGTGTTTGCCGCGCCGGAACCGGATATGCTCTACTGCTTAGTATCGGATGCCCGCCAACGAGAAAGAGCCCTGTGAATCCCTGGAGGTAGGAGCCCCGCCGTCTTCCCCATCGGGTTGGGTTGAGTTCTTCGTCTTCGCTGCGCTGATTCTGGTGGCCTATGCGCAGGTACTTCGCCTCCTGGTCTGGCAGTGGGGCAACGATCCGGACCTGGGCCACGGGTTTTTCGTCCCGCTGGTTTGCGCCTACATCATCTACCAGAAACGGCATGAGTTAGCCCTCCTGCCAGTCCGGCGGAACTGGTGGGGGATGGCGCTTGTGGCATGGGGGGGCCTGCAACTGATGGTGGCGACTTACGGCACCGAGTTGTTCCTGGCGCGAACGGCCTTCCTGATCACGGTGGCGGGGGCGGTCCTGTTTCTGCGCGGGTGGCCTTTCTTCAAGGCTGTGGGGTTTCCCCTGATCCTGGCTCTGTTCATGATCCCGATTCCGATGGTCGTGATGAATCAGGTGACCTTCCCCCTTCAACTGCTGGCGAGCCGCGCGGCCGAGTTGACCCTGTCCCTGATTGGCATTCCGGTGTTGCGGGAGGGGAACATCCTGGAGTTGCCCAGCCAGCGGCTCTCGGTGGTGGAGGCTTGCAGCGGCATCCGCTCCCTGCTATCGCTCTCGTTCCTGGCCTTGGTCTACGCCTATTTCTTCGACCGCAAGGTCTGGATGCGCTGGCTCCTGCTGGTGACCGCGATTCCGGTGGCCATCGTCGCCAACGCCTTCCGGGTCACGATGACAGGCATCATCGGCGAGTACAACCGCGAGATGGCGCAAGGCTTTTTCCACATGGTGGAGGGCTGGGCGGTGTTCATGTTCTCGCTGGTGCTGCTGATGCTGGCGCACCAGTTCTTTCACCGCGCCTGGAGCGCGGCCCGGGCGAAGGACGAGCGCCAATAGCGGCCCGGCGGGAACCCCGCGGGGGGCGTGTCATACTGGGAGTATCGGAGGCCGTCATGAAGACTCTGTTGGCTTTGTGCCTGGTGTGCTGGGGCTGCGGAGGCGCTGTATTGACGGTGTGTCCGGACGGGCCGGGGCAGGGGAGTTGCGCCACCGCCGTGCAGACGCGGGCGCAATTGCAGTCCGCCATCGACCAGGCGCAGCCCGGCGACGAGATCGAGATGCCGCCGGGTGATTACCAGGTCGACGGCACCCTCTACCTGAAGCGGAAGACGGGCGACCGGTGGATCACGATCCGCACCTCGCGGGTGGCGGACCTTCCCCCGGAGGGCTACCGCGTGAACGAATCCCACTCCGCCCTGATGCCCCGCATCTGGTGCAATCGCATGCTCGCGCTCATCGACACGGCGACGGATCATGCGCTCCGCAAGGCCGTCACCGACGGGCCGTTCTCCCTGGCCGTCAACGGCAACCTTGTCACTATCGGCGGAGACTGTTCCGAGACTTCGCCTTGCCGCGCGCGCACCCGCAACGGTGCCATCCTCACACTGACGGCGCCGGTGGGAACCGTCGAGCTGATCTCCGCGCCCCCTTCCGCCGGCACCCTCCGCATCGGCTTGAACAACGAGGGGAAGCTGACGGTGAAGAAGAACGCGGACATGGAGCCCGGCAAGCATTTTATCTGCACCAACTGCGCCGATCCGGTGAACTACAACATCGCCAACTACAGCTTCGAATACCCGTCGGATTCCGTCGGGCTGGCGGCGGTCTCCTATACCACCGGCGGATGGACGACGCTGGCCAGCCGGCGGGCCTGGCTTGCCGGCCCCTGTGTGAACGACGCCGATTGCCACGGCCTGTTTCCGGCGGCGCCCGAGAACGTCTATTCCGGCCCGGCGGCGGGACCGCACCACTACCGCTTCGTCGGCATCCACTTCACCCAGGACCGTTTCCAGTACTACCTGGTCTCCCTCGGCATGGGTGGCGTCACCGACTGGCGCGACCTTCCGCACGACATCGAGTTCGACCGTTGCCTGTTCAGCGGCAAGAGGAACCTGCGCGGTCCCGGCGCGGGGATCGGCATCACCGGCGAGAACATCACGGTGAAGAACTCCTCTTTCCTGTGGTTCAGCCGCAACGACGGCGACGGCCAGCAGATCCTGGTCCACTCGGGGGCTCCCGGTCCGGTGCATATCGAAAACAACTCGCTGGACGGCGCGGTGGAGAACTTCATGGTGGGAGGGACCGGTTCCTCCACGGCCGCCTACGTCCCGGTGCTCCGGTTCCGGCGCAACTACGTCTGGAAGAGGCTGGACCACTGGGCCAACGTCGTCGCCATCCGTTCCTCGCCGGCGGTGCTGCGGCTCCGCTCGGCGGGCGGGCAGCCCTGCGACGCCGCCAAAGGGCTCGATGCGTGTTTCTACCACCGGGACGAGGCGCGCCACTGGTTGACGGAAGACAGTTACGCCACCTTGAACGCCGCGGTGACGGGCACCCTGTTCCTTTACATCGACCCGCTGGGCCGCTACGTGCTGGGCCACCCGTGGTCGGAGTCCGACGTCGCCTGTTCCGGCCAACTGGTCTGCGTCGCGGGGGTCTCGGCGGCGCCGGAGGACGCCACGGTGCAATACTCCTGGAACGTAGCCAACGGAGAGCTGGACGCTTCGGCCTCCATCCGCCGGGAGTACAACAAGAACCTCTGGGAGTGCAAGAACTGCAAGGACTCGGTGGTGGAGGGCAACGTCTTTCGCGGCACCTGGAAGGACCTGCAAGCGACCGCCTTCACCCTGACGCCGCGGAACCAGTACGGCCACGAGACCTGGGTGCGCATCGACAACGTGCTGTTCGAGCGGAACCTGCTGGTCGGCGCCACCAGCCTGGCCGGCGTCACCAACGTCGACGACTTGGGCGGCAACACCTACACCCGCGACCTCCGCTTCCGCCACAACATCTGGATGGATGTCGACGAGTCCCGCTGGAGCAACACCACCAACGGGTTCGCGGGCGGCATCCTGCTGAACGGCAACGGGCTGGAATTCGAGATGGACCACAACACGCTGCAGCTCAGCGACAGCCAGGGCTATTGCGAGACCCGGGGCAACCGGCTCCGCTACCGCAACAACCTGGTGTTGTGGAATGGCCAGAGCAACATCTCTTCCCGCGGGATCTCGCCCGGGTTTGCCAACTCCGTCAAGGCGGGTTTTCTGGAGGCGAATTCCGAGTACAGCCACAACGTGAACCTCTCCGGCGGCGGGGCTGACATCGCCTCCTACCCGTCGGAGAACTGGGGGGAGAAGGCCGACCCGTCGAACGTTCTGGTCAAGCTGAGCACCCCGGCCTCGCTCAGCGACAACTTCCGGATCAAGCCGGGAAGCCAGTGGTCGGCCTCCTGCACGCTGGGTTGCGCGGGCCCCAGCGCGGCCGACGGCTCGAAGCTGACCACCGACGGGCTGGATCCCGGCGCCGATGTCGATTGGGTGGAGACGCTGACCGACGGGGTGGTGGAGGGCCTGCCGGAGTTGCGCCTGCGCTGGGACCTCCAGATCGAGCCCAAGCCGACC
>CAYOTD010000166.1:0-9001 GCA_964406685.1 uncultured Solibacteraceae bacterium
CATTGATCCCTCGTTCTCCAACTTCGGCGTGGTCTACTACCAGGGTCCCAAGTACGGCTATGCTCCGCGCATCTACAACTGGAGCCTCACGATCCAGCACGAGTTCAAGAACTGGCTGTTTGAGACCGCCTACGTGGGCAACCGCGGCAAGGGACTGAACTCGACCGTGTACATGAACCAATTGGCGCCCAGCAATCTGTCGCTTGGTTCCACCCTTACCACGAAGCTCGTGAACACCACCTACACCGCTCCGTTCTCGACCTTCGTGGCCGGTTGGGGCAACAGCGCCACGGTGGCGCAGTCCCTTCGTCCGTTCCCGCAGTACGGGACCATGGTTCACGTCAATTCCGGCGACGGCCTGACCTGGTACGATTCCTTGCAGACCAAGATCGAACGCCGGTTCGGCGCCCTGAACGTAATGGGAAGCTGGGTGTGGTCCAAGAACCTTGCCCGTTTGACCTACCGGCAGATCTTCAGCCAGGGCTCCAACGTCCAGACTCAGGACGCTTACAACCTCAATGACGCGAAGACCTATGCCTACATGGATATTCCGAACTTTGTGAACATCATTGCCAGCTACCAGTTGCCGATCGGCAAAGGCAAGAGGTTCTTCAGTTCCGCCGGCCGCGCCATGAACCTGGTGGTGGGCGGCTGGTCGGTGTCCAGCACACAGCAGTACCGCAGCGGTGGCCTGATCCAGATCGTTTCCACCCCCAACCAGCTTTCTTCGACCATCTTCTCGCCGCTCCAGAAGGCGACGCCCACCGGTAACGCCATTCGTACCGGCGTCTCCTCGAGGGATCTGGATCCGGACAACCCGAACATCCGCTGGTTCAACTCCGGTGCCAGCTCTCCGTACACGAACACGCCGGCCTACACCCTTGGCACGGCGTCCATCTACAACACCAACTTCCGCAACCCCTGGTTCCGCCAGGAGAACCTCTCGATCTCGAAGAGCTTCGCGATCTGGGAGTCGGTTCGGTTCACCTACCGCGCGGATGCGTTCAACATCTTCAACCGGACCTCGTTCGGCGGCGTCAACGGCACCATCGGTAACGCCAACTTCGGCCGTCCGCAGAGCGCCCAGAACGGGCCGCGCGTGATCACCATGGGTCTGCGGATGGAGTTCTAACCAGGAGCTCGATCCCGGAAACGGCAACGGCCGCCGCGTCTCACGAGACGCGGCGGCCGTTGCGCTTTCTGCTCCCGCTCTCCCCGTCAGCCCGAACCGGCGGGACGGTTCGCGAAGACCCAGCGTGCCAGGACGCGATTCAACTCCGCCGTGTCGATTGGCTTGGCCAGGTAATCGTCCATCCCGGCGGCGTGAGCTTCCTCGCGGTCGCTGTCGAAGGCCGCCGCCGTCAAGGCGATGATCGGAACCCGTCTCCCCCCGGATTCCTCCTTGCGTATGCGCCTGGTGGTGTCGAACCCATCCATCTCCGGCATGAAACAATCCATGAAGATGGCGTCGTAACGGCGCGTCTTCGCCAGCCGGATCGCTTCGAATCCGCTGGCCGCTTCCTCCACGCGGCATCCCGCCCGGGCCAGAAGCCGGTTCGCAATCATGCGGTTGACGTCGTTGTCCTCCACCAGCAGCACCACGGGTTCGGCCCGCGGCCTGTTTTCGCCGCCAGGGAGCGGTCCCGCATCCACCGCGGGGGAACCGCCATTGTCCGCGACCGGCGCCGGCGCCAATGGGATCTCAAACCAGAACACGGAGCCTCCCCCCGGAGGGCTTTCATGGCCGATGGTTCCATTCATCAACCGTGTCAGTTCCCTTGCCAGTGCCAGGCCGAGACCGGTCCCTCCATACCGCTTGCTGATGGAGGAATCAGCCTGGGTGAATTTCGTGAACAGCCGCTTCTGTTGAGTCTCCGGGACTCCGATTCCGGTGTCCTCGATGGCCACTCGCAAGCGGCCCCCCGCCGTCTTTCCCATCCAGCGGCACCGGACCGAAACGCCGCCGGAATGAGTGAACTTCACCGCGTTGCCGACCAGGTTCGCGATCACTTCCGCCACCCGCTGGCAGTCACCCGTTACACGCGCGGGAAGCTCGTGCAGTCCCTCCAGCGTGAGGGTGAGGCCCTTGCCCTCGGCGGAGGCCCGAAACGTTTCCACGGATTGGCGAAGAGCCTCTGCCGGATCGAAGGGAGCCACACAGAGTTCCATCCGGCCGGCCTCGATCTTCTTCATGTCGAGGAGGCCGTTCAGCAGTGCCAGCAGGGTCTTGCCCGACCGCCGGATCACGTTGACATACTCGGCCTGCTCCGGTTTGAGTTCGGTCGCCGAAAGCAGCTCCGCCGTGCCCAGAATCCCCGCCAACGGCGTCCGGATCTCGTGGCTGACGTTGGCGATAAACTCGGACTTGGCGGCGCTGGCCTCCTCTGCCAGACGCCGCGCGGCGACGGCGTGGCGGTAGTGCCAGATCAGAACCAGCCCGCCCATGACAACGAACCCCAACAGCGTGAACTGTAGTGTCCGGCGCCGCCTGGCATCGAGTTCGCCATACAGCGTTTCGGCCTCGTCGGTCAGCAACGGACACCACCGGTCCAGCGCCCGGGCGAGGAACCCGTCGGACCGCAACTCGTCGATCTCATCGCGCAGCTCATCGGCGAGGGCGGCGATCGCTCGCGAGGATCCGGTGCCCAGCTCGATCTCCGCCCCGCGCACCCGTGTGACCTGGAACGGGAGCGGCGCGCACGGTGGCGGACGCGTCAATAGGGCGTCCTGCAACTGGCGCATCTCGACCAGGGCGACCTCCGCTTCGCCCCGGCACAGCGCCAGGACCGCATCATGGCGGGTCTGCTGGATCAGCGGCGTGGCTTCGGGATAGAACCGCGTGGCGCGGTCCCGAGTGACCATGCCGTCCACCAGGGCCAGCCTCCTGCCGTGCAGCCGGTCTCCGGCGGCCACCGGCTTCTGCCCCAGGGTAAGCAGGAAGAACCCATTGCGCAGCCAGGGACGCGTGCAGTGGAACCTCCGCCGCCACTCCTCCGTGGACCGGGCCACCGCCCACAGATCCACCCGGTTCTCTTCCAGCGACCGCTCCGCCGACCCGCCGGGAGTTGTCCAGTGCAAGACGATTCCGCGGCGCCGCGCCGCTTCATTCAGAACGTCCACCGCCAGGCCTTCCGCGCGGCCGCCCGCGCCCGCGTGGGTGAAGGGCCGCGCCGAGTCGCACCCCACGCGAAGATGACGCACACTCCGGGCGCGCGGCAGCGGCAGGTACAACAGGATAAGGGTCAGGCCGGCCGCGAGCAACGCGATGAACAGGCCCGCTCGCGGCCGAAACGAGAGACTGGGCATGGCCGGACCTTCCGGCGGAGGCTCCATTCTATTATCGTCAGTAGAGAGCCCGCGCATGAGTACGATCCCCCCCCAGCGCTCCACCGCTGCTCATCTGGTGATCTCGGACCTCGACGGCACCCTGCTGGACCACTCCACCTACCAGTTCGACCCGGCGCGACCGGCTCTCGACTTGCTGCGCCGCCGCGGCGTCCCCGTAGTCTTCTGCACTAGCAAGACGCGCGCCGAGACGGAGTACTGGCGCGAACTCCTGGAAAACCATCACCCCTTCATCGTGGAGAATGGCGGCGCGGTCTTCGTGCCCGTGGGCTGCTTCCCTTCTTCCGTCCTGCCGGCCCCTCGCGGCGGCTACCACGTCTTCGAGCTTGGAAGCCCCGGCGAGGAACTCACCGAGGTGCTGAGGGAGGCCGCCACGCGGAGCCGCTGCCGTGTGCGCGGTTTCTCCGGCATGAGCGTTGAGGAGGTCGCGGCCCTCTGCGGCCTTGCTCCCGAACAAGCGCGGCTGGCCAAACAGCGGGAGTACGACGAACCCTTCCTCATCCTCGATGAGGATCGGACCGGCCCCCTGCTGCGGGCTATCGAGGCCGCCGGCAGACGCTGGACGCGCGGGGGCCGCTTCTATCACCTCACCGGCGGCAACGACAAGGCCACCGCCGTGCGCTTGCTGGTGGACCTCTACCGGAGCGTCAACCCGGATGTGCGAACCATCGGGCTGGGCGACGGACCCAACGATGTCCCGTTCCTCAACCTCGTCGACACCGCCTTCCTGGTGCGCTCGCCGCTGCTCGACCAACTGCGGGCGGCGGCGCCCGCGGGCATCCCCACGGCTCTGCCCGGCCCGCGGGGATGGAACGAGGCGGTGCTGGGCTTCTTCGCGGCCCGGGAAGCTTGAGGATCGCCTGGACCGCGGGGGCTTCCGCTATAGTTGAATCGATGACGGGGCTGTCCCAGGCCGACTGGCAGGCGTTTCGCGACGAATTCGCCGCGCACGCCGGCGCGCTGATTCACGAGTTCACGGCGAGTTGGGACGTGCTCCAGGAGTTGTTGGGAGAGGTCGAAGAGGCGTTTGCCTGGGGACGGAGCCAGGAACCGCCGCGCGGAACGCTGTCATCGCTCCAGGAACACTTCTCCGAGTCGGGCCGGCGGCTTCTCTTCGCGCCGCTTGACCGCTTCCGTCGGACGCGGCCGCTGCAAAGGGCCCTCTCCGCGCTGGTAGACCATGATTCCGCGCTCGACGATTTGGCGCGCCGGTTGCCCGCGGAACTGATCCTCTCGGGCCGGGAACTGGTCGAATTGACCGCAACCCCGGCGCCATGGTGGGATCCGTGGCGCCGCTGGCGCTGGTCCCGCGGCCCCATCGCGCTGCGTTCGCTGGCGCGGGATCACTTTCAGCGGCAGACCCTGGCGCGCGCCCGCCTCGACGGGGTGGCGCAACTGGCGCTGGCTCGCGGGTGCCTTCACCTGCTGTCTCCCTGGCAGATCCTCAGGCGTCAGGTGCTGAGAGACCTGAGAGGGGACGCGAGAGCCGCTTCGGCCCTGGGCGCGGAGTGGAGAAGCTGGAAGGACACCGCCGCCAGGAATGCGGGCTCCGCCGGCCGAATCCTGTCCCTCTATCGGAACTGGGCCACGAAGGCCGGCCAGCGGCTTGCTCTGCTTCCGCTGCGCTTGCCGGCGGAGCCTTCCGTGCGCGTGCTCCGGCGCCGGGAGGAGATGCATCGGCGCCACCTCAGCCATTGGTCGCGCCAGCTTCGCGCCGTCCATGCGGTCCTCGATCTCGAACACCAGTTCTCTTTGCTGGCTTGCGACCTGGCCCACGAGGCGGCCGGCGGTCTGGCCTCTCTTCAGAACGAGCATGACGAGCTGCTGGCGGAGTTGGACTCCGCCATCCAGTGGCTCCGCGATTGGCCCGGAGTCGCGGCCCCGGATGCATTTCCTCCTCCGGGTGTTCGCCTGCTTTCCACCGAGGAGCGCGCCGCGCAGCAGCAGGCGAAGATCGCCTGGCACGCCCGCTCGCGGTTGCCGGCCGCCGCCGAGACCGTCGAGCCCCGGCGGGCGTTGCCCGGCTGGCGCAGTCCCTGGTGCGGCCTGCAACCGGCCCGGCTATTCATCGGCATCCTCGATGCCGCGCCGCCGGTCGCCGGCGAAGCTCTCCGCGAGGCGGAGGCTTCTCATCGCGCGATCGTCCGGGAGATTGAACGC
The DNA here is from genome assembly GCA_964406685.1 of uncultured Solibacteraceae bacterium. GTDB lineage: Bacteria > Acidobacteriota > Terriglobia > Bryobacterales > Bryobacteraceae > JACQZT01. The sequence continues at coordinate 5,506 of CAYOTD010000166.1, forward strand.
GCTCGTGAGGTGGTGGCCTACGGGTTGGAGACCGCCAGGGACGAAGCGGGGTGTGAGGGAAGCCTGATCCGCGAATCGGTCCACAATGCGCTTTCCTTGCTCCAGCACCAGCGGGCGGCGGCGCGTGAAGTCCGTTCCACCGTCGAAGGCGGTGCCGTCCGGGATCTGGCCGGGCTTCTCCTGGAGAGCCACCTGGCCTTTGAGAAGGGCCGCCTGGGACTGCTCGCCCACCTGGCCCAGCAACGGGGGACGCAGGCCATGCGGCAGGGGTGGGGTCTCCTGCTCGGAGGTCTGCGCGATGCGGCTCGGCGTACGGTCCGGGCAGGACGTCAGGCCGTCCAATGGACCCTTCTCAAGACCGGCTGGCTGACTCCCCCGCGCGCCCGGCTGGAACCAGTCAGCCGAAGGGCGCGGCTGGGCGAGGTCTTCGATCTCGAGAGCTGGGACCGTGACCTTCCCGCCATCTATCGGCGCCTGTTTCGCCTGGCTCCGGTGGAGGAGGCGCGCTTTCTGGTAGGGCGGGAAGCGGAACTGGAGGGGTTGGCGGAAGCCTGCCAACGGTGGCGGTTGGGCCGGCCCGCCTCCGTCATGGTGGTCGGCGCGCGGGGCAGCGGAAAAACCAGCCTGCTGAATTGCGCCGTTTCCAGCCTCTTCCAGGGTGCGGCGGTGTTGCGCGGCCAGTTCTCCGAAAGGATCACCGGAAGGGAGCATCTGCGGCAGTTCCTGCGAGTGCTGCTGGACGCCCCGGATGACGGGGACCCGGCCGCCCGGCTTGCCGCCTCCCGCCGCATCGTCGTCATCGAGGAGTTCGAGCGGCTCTATCTGCGCGTCATGGGCGGCTTTGAAGCCTTGCGGGAGTTCCTCGACATCATTCATTCCTCCACGGGAAGTACTCTCTGGGTTCTGAGCGTGAATGAAACCGCCTTCCGCTATCTCGACGCGGTCGCCGGTCTTAGCCGGTTCTTCTCCCACCGCGTCAATGCCATGTCGGTGACGCAGCCGGTTCTGACCAAGGCGATTCTCCAGCGCCACAACCTGTCCGGGTTGAGGCTGGAATTCGCGCCCCTTCCCCCGGAAGACCCGCGTCTCAGCAAGGCAAGGCGCTTCCTGGGACTGGAACAGGACGCTCAGCAACTCTTTTTCGATGCCCTGTTCCAGCAGTCCGAAGGGCTCTTTCGGGCTGCCTTCGAACTATGGCAGGAGTGCATCGAGAGGGTCGAGACGGGAGTGGTCCACATGCGGCAACCGTTGGTTCCCAACTACCGGCGGCTCTATGCGGAACTGACCTGCGACGATCATTTCACCTTGAAAGCCGTTCTCCAGCATGGGAGTCTGACCGTGGCGGAACACGCCCAGGTCATGTGCGCGACCCCGGAGGAAAGCCAGCGCCGGCTGGAGCGCCTCGAGTCGCTTGAGATTCTTGAGCCGGAGCCGTCGTGTCCCGGTTGGCGCGTCCGGCCCGAGGCCGGCTGCTTCGCGCGCGACACGTTGCACCGGCAGAACCTGCTATAGGGAGTCTGTATGGGATGCGCGCTTCCACCGATGGCTGTGCTGCTGGCGGGTGGGCAACTGAACGTGCTCCAGCAATTCACTCCGGGCCGGCTGTTCTCCGTGCTCCTGGTACTGGCCGGCGCCTGGCTTCTCATCCGGTACACGGCTCGCCTTCTGGACGCCCTCGGCAAGCGCGGCCCCAGAGCCCGGTTTCTGATGAAGTGGTTGGAACCCGTGCTGCGCATCACCCTGTGGTTCGCGGCGATCTTCCTCTCGTTCGATCTGCTGGCACCTTCCCAGGAGGCCTTCCTCGCCGCCATCGGCTCGCTCGCCATCGCCATCGGCTTGGGCGCTCAGGACCTGATCAGGAACCTCGTAGGCGGCCTGGTCATCCTTGCCGACCGCCCCTACCAACTGGGGGACCGCGTCCGGATGGGCGACGCCTACGGCGAGATCGACCACATCGGCTTGCGCAGCACCAAGCTGACCACGCCGGAAGACACCCGCGTCACCATTCCCAACGCCAATATCCTCGGCGCCGCGGCTTTCAACGCCAACTCCGGAGTGCCCGACTGCCAGGTGGTCACCGAGCTGTATCTTCCCATCGACAGCGATGCCGCCCAGGCGTTGCGCATCGGCTATGAGGCAGCCTACACCTCTCCGTACACCTACTTGACCAAGCCTGTCGTGGTGCTCCTGAACGACGGCTACCAGAATGGGCCGTTTCTTCGGGTCCGCGTCAAGGCGTATGTCTACGACCACCGCTTTGAGCCGCAGTTCATGAGCGATATCACGGCGCGCGCTAAGGCCGAGTTTCTGCGCCGGGGAATGCTGCGGAACTGGGCGTGCGGCTGACGCCGCCGCGGGTTCGCGTTGGGCTACTTGAGGGCCGCCTCGATGGCCGTCTTCAGTTCCGCCGAATCGGGGGTCACGGCGGAATCGAACCGCCGGATCACTTTCCCGTCCCGCCCCACCAGGTACTTCGTGAAGTTCCAGCGCGGCTCCCCGGCCGCTTGCGCCAGATACCCGTACAAGGGGTTCCGGTCCGCGCCCTTCACAGAAACCTTGGCGGTCATGGGGAATGTCACCTTGTAGGTCCGGGTGCAGAAGGATTTGATCTCCTCGTTGCTCCCGGGTTCCTGGCCGCCGAAGTTGTTGGCCGGGACGCCTAACACCACCAGGCCCCGGTCCTTGTACTGGTTGTGGAGAGATTCCAGACCCGCGTACTGAGGGGTGAATCCGCAGCGGCTGGCGGTGTTCACCAGCAACACCGCCTTGCCCTGGAACGACGACAGCGGAAGGTCCCGTCCATCGATCGACTTGAGCGAGAAGTCGTGGACCGAATCGGCGGCGAACAGCGAGGCAGTCATAAGGATTCCAACCAGCGAGACTCGTTTCATCCTGCTTCTGGGATGCGCGAGCGGGATCTCGTGATGCAGAAAACGCTAAGCTGGCAGAAAGCCCCATGCCCGCCACCAGCCGCCGCCTCCGTCACTTCACCGAATCCGTCATCCGCCGGATGACGCGCGTGGCCAACGCGCACGGCGCCATCAACCTCTCGCAGGGCTTTCCCGATTTCGATCCCCCCGAAGCGCTGCTGCGCGCCGCCGAACGCGCCGCCCGCCAGGGTCCCCACCAGTACGCCGTCACCTGGGGCGCGCCCAACTTCCGCGCCGCCCTCGCCCGCAAGCAGTCGCGCTACATGGGACTGCCGCTCGACCCCGACGCGCACTTCGTCGTCACCTGCGGCAGCACCGAGGCCATGATGGTGGCCATGATGACGGCCTGCGATCCCGGCGACAAGGTCATCGTCTTCTCGCCCTTCTACGAGAACTACGCCGCCGACGCCATCCTGTCCGGCGCCGAGCCGGTCTATGTCCCGCTCCGCCCGCCGGAATTCGATTTCGATCCGGAAGAGCTGCGCCGCGCCTTTGCCCAGGGGGCGAAAGCCCTGATCCTGTGCAACCCCGCCCCGATCTTTGACCCGCATTTCACGATCGTCAGT
>CAYOTD010000167.1:0-5611 GCA_964406685.1 uncultured Solibacteraceae bacterium
AGATCGATTTCGATGCGCTGGAGCGCGCGGTCACGCCGCGCACGCGCCTGCTCATCTACACCTCGCCCTCGAATCCGCTGGGCTGGGTGGCGACGGAGAGCGACCAGCGGCGCCTGCTCGAATTCGCGCGCCGCCACCAGTTGTGGATCCTGGCCGACGAGGTCTATGAGCGTTTGAACTACGCCGAGCCGCTGGGTACTCCCGCCCCGTCGATTCTGCGCCAGGCCACGCGCGAAGACGCGGTCCTGGTGGTCCAGTCGTTTTCGAAAAGCTACTGCATGACGGGATGGCGGCTGGGCTGGCTGGTGGCGCGCCGGGATCTGGCGGCCCGCGCCACGCAACTGAACGAGTTCATCATCTCGCACGCCCCCAGCGTCGCGCAGCGCGCCGGCGAAACGGCGCTGCTGTGGGGCGAACGCCCGCTCAAGGAGATGCTGGCGCAGCTCAAGCGCAACCGCGACTTGTGCCTGGCCGCGCTGGCGAAGATGCCCAGAATCACGGTGCCCAAGCCCGAGGGCGCCTTTTACCTGTTCCCGCGCGTGGAAGGCATGACGGACAGCATGGACTTCTGCCGCCGCCTGCTGATCGAAACCAAAGTGGGCCTGGCGCCGGGGGTAGCCTTCGGCGCCGGCGGAGAAGGCTCGCTGCGTATCTGCTACGCCTCGGACCCGTCGATCCTGACAAAAGCGATGGAGAGACTGGCCGGATTTCTAGCCGCGGATAAACGCGGATAAGAAGAGATACTTATCCGCGTTCATCCGCGGCTGCAACAACTTCAGGCAGCCGTTCCAGAATCGCGGCGACCGTTGCGTTCGCGGTCTTCAAGGCGGCATTCGCCTCTTCGGCGCTCGGGTCGCTCGGGTCTCCCGGATACCGATACTGCCACGCGTAGCGCGTCAGAGGCTCCGCGGCCTCGATCATTGGCTGTAGGGTCGGGTCGATCGAGACGCAGAGCTTTCCCAGTTGGCGGAGATCATGGGTTTTGCCGAAAGCACATTGGTGCCAGGTCAGGAAACCCTTCATGGCCTTCTCTGCCGCCTGCTGGGAGTGAAAGACAACGTCTTCCAGGATCGGTGGCTCGACGGAGAGGTCCGCCTGGGCGCTCCGAAGGTCGCTCCGCACTCTTCGAAACCACGCCTGCGTCTCGGCTACCAGGGCGGGGTCAGGCTGCATAAAGTAGTTTCCCCTCCCGTGACACCGTCGCCGGCAAGGATGCGACTACTCGCAGGCGCGTGTCAAAGTCGGCCTGACGCCACACGAGCACATCGATCGGCGCGTCGATGTCGCGAAGCAACCGGAAGACCTCGTTTGTTTCGCGGTCCTGCTTCGTCGTGTCGTCCGGGACCACGACCAGGAAGTCGTAGTCGCTGTCTTCTCCGAACTCGCCACGGGCCTTGGAGCCGAACAGGTACACACGGGTGGGGCGGTAGAGGGAGACCAGCCGGCGGGTGATTTCGATCGCTATCGGGTCTGCCGCCGCGTCCATGCCCACGATGAGTTGCTCCCCATCCAGTCTCCCACAACCGTCCCCTACGGCTCAGGCCGCCGCGTCAGCCGCCGCGGCGTCTGCCCTCCCCTTGTGGATCAGGCTGTCGAGGATTTTGGCAAGGCCGGTCACCGCCGTCAGCAGCACTCCGACCACCGCGGCCACGCTTTGCAGGGCCTGCTCCTGGGTCACGGCCAGGGCGATCAGCACGGCCACCGCGCCCAGCAGGATGAGGTTGCGCCACAGGGGCCACAGGTTCTCGCCGCCCTCCCGCTCCCAGGCGCGGATGGTCTCCGGCGGCTCGACCCGCTCGAGGAAATGGCGGAAGGACTCGTTGAGCAGCCGGGGGGTGGGATCGACGAACACCAGGTGCTTGCGCGACAGGTCCTGGAGCGTCTCCCGCTGGTGAGGGTTGACCATTCCGGTCTGCGCCAGTTGGACGAGGACGAGCTTCTCGGCGCGGGTGGAGGCGGCCCACACCAGCCGGTAGAAACTGCCCGCCAGCTCCTCGATGCGGGCCATCAGGACCTCCGGGCCGGTGCGCTCCTCGAACAGCATCCGGCGGATGCGGATCAGCGGCTTGTGGGTGTGGCACTCGCTCCACAGGGTCGCCACCCAGGGCTCGCGGCCGGGCGGCTTCGACGCCGGCACGGGCGGCATGGCGACCTTTTCGAACTTGCTCAACACGCGGCTCCAGCGCTGTAGCTCCGGCTCCGGCAGCGCGTTCCGATAGGTGGCCGTTCTTTCCTCGCGGAGGATGCTGTCGAAATGCGTCGTCGGGTCCACGGCCGAAGTCATGACGACGCGGACGTTCTGGGTCGCCCCCCTTTCGCAGAGCAGCCAGTCCAGCAGGTCCAGAACGACCTGGCGGTCTTTCGCTTCGACGATCCTGGCCTCGAGGTTGGAGATGTGTACCCATCGCGGAGGGGGCGGCGCCGCGGAACTGGCCGAGACCGGTCCTCCGGCCGTTGCGGCCGCGGCGCGCGCCTGCGGCGGAGCGATCTGGGCCAACAGCGCCTCCTGTTTCCACTCGAGCCAGCCGGCGGTGAAGGTCTCTTCGCGCAGATTGACGCGCGGCATGTTTCCCAACCGCGCCATCGCTTCCCGGTCTTTGCCCGACAGCGGGAGGCCGAGGAGCAGGAAGTTGCCCATGCGGCTGGGCGAGGCCAGCGCCTCCGCCAGCGAGCGCAGCGGGCACGGCCGCATCTCCCAGAGAAACAGCTTGCGCGAGGAGCGCCAGGTCCAGGCCACCAGCAGAGCGACCAGCAGCGCGGCCATCGCCGCCAGGCTCAACGGCGGGGCGGCGGGGCCGCCCACGGCGGTGGAGATCTCAATCACGCGCGGGCTCCACTGGAAGTTGTCATCGGGCCGGCTGGTGTGGTGGCTCAGGACAACCCGCTCCGGCTGGGAACCGCGCGGGAGCGCCGCGGACCATTCCCAGGTTCCGCCGCCCAGCTCCTCGACGTGAATGGCGCCGGATTCGTCGTCCTGCCGCATGGCTTCCGAGTGCCAGTCGGCCAGCGCGGACTGCCAGAGCGGGGGACGCGCGGCGGCCCGCGGCGCCCGCGCGGCGGATTCGCGCACCTCGGTCGATTCCGGAAAGTAGTTGTGCAGCGCGGCCGGGTCGAGCGACAGCCGGCCGTGCGCGAGCCCCTTCGCCAGCAGCCGCTTCGTCGCCTCGGAATAGGCGGGCGAACGCCGGATTTCGGCGACCACGTCACGCCGGCGCTGCTCGATCCGCTTGGCCAACATGTGTTGGCGCCATTTCAACTCGACGCGGTCTTCGTACTTCCGGCAAACCTGGAAGAAGCCGGCCGCCGGGATTCCGCCCGCCAGCACCGTGATTAGACACAGGTTGGCCACGCAGACGCTGCGCGTTTCCCATTCCACGTCGTGGCCCCGCCGGCGAGGCCGGGTGTTGACCAGAATCGCCAGCACCAGGCTCAGCGCCAGGAACGGTATCAGGTACGAAACCGCCAGCGCCAGCCCCTGCTCGTTGAACGGAGCGTTTCCGGAATAGACCAGGAACAGGGCGGAGGCGCAAACCAGCATCAGCAGGATCGGGCAGATCGCCTGGTAGGCGTGAAGCAGGTCCCGGCGCGGCCAGCACCACTCCAGGATGAAGGTCTTCCAGGTAGCGCCGGGCCTGGCCGCCGCGCGCCGCTGAAGCGCCATCGACCCCAGGAAGCCCAGACCCAGCAGCACCAGCACGATCAGGAACCAGCCGCCCGCCATTTGGGCGATGCGCAGCGTGCGGGCCTGGAGCGGTTCCATGTCGCCCAGCACGACCAGAGTGCGATTCAGGGCGGCCACGCCGCCGATCCAGCGGACATGTACGCGATACTCGCGGCCGCGATAGTAGAGGGAGAACGGCTTCTCCATCCCCTTCGAGATGGCGCGCTTGAGCGGGCCCGCGTCGCGGCACTCCTCGAACAGGTTCTCGTGGAGGTTGCGTTCCGGGCTGGAGTGGAACACGACATCCCCGTTCGGCTTGAGGACGGCGAAGCTCAACCCCGGCGGAATCACCGGCGCCACTACCGACTGGGGCGAGGCCACCAGGTTGGCGCTTTTCACCCGCATGGTGCGGGCCGCCGCACCCTCGCCGGCCTTGACCTCGCCGCGCCCGCTCTCGATCGCCATGGCAACGATCAGCCGCGCCGTGGTCGGCGAGATCAGCGTCTGAAGCGTGAACGGCGGCAGATCGTCCTTGCCTGATTCGGGAAGCAGCGTGTTGCCGGCCAGCAGGTCGCGGAAGTACTCTTCGCGCATCTGGTTGACGCGGGCGGTGTTCCTTCGCTTGGTGGTCCATTTCTCGATCTGGTCGCCCGCCTCGTTGGTCCAGAACACAAAGTCCATGCCCAGCGGCTGATCGGGGCCGGCGGGAAGCTTGCCGGCCATGGCCACCAGGATGTCGGTCCGATCCGCCGCCTGGGGGCCGGCGGCCCGGTCGAGACTCCGCAACTGGCGCAGGCAGTTCCCGACCTCCTTGACGATATTGCGGTTCAGGCGCTCGGCGAAACCGCTCAACTCGGCGTCCAGTTTCTTCTTCTCGCCGCCGTAGTAGCTCCAGCAGCCCAGGGCGATCGCCGCCAGCCCGGCCGAGAAGACCGTACACATCGCCAACAGAAACACGTCGCGGAACTGGAATCGAGAGGTCGGGGTCAGCAGCTCGAGCTTCAGAAACGGCATGGCCAGGATCAGGAACACCACCGGTACCACGACCACCAGCAGGTACTTCGGAGGGACGTGCATCGCCTCCGATTGCACGCGGGACGACGGCGCCAGGCCCGCCAGGAGCAGGTCGGAAGCGCCCGCCCCGCCCGCCAGCGGGAGGCCGACGGGCACCGGCTGGAGCAGCAGGTGATAGCGCGTGCCGTCGAGCTGAATCTCCTCGATCCGGTCGGCGCCGCTGCCGTCGCCCTGGCGCAGGGGCGTTCTCAGCCAGCCCTTTTCCGCCTTTTCGGCGGCGTCCTGGCCGATCAGCTTCGCCAGGTGGAGAATCCTGGGGCTCGACTCGGACGCCTGGAACAACACGGCGCCGTCTCTGGTAGCCAGCACAAGATCGCTGAAAAGCCCGCCGGCGGGGGCGCCGGCCAGCAGACGCGAGACGCGGACCTCGGCCCGCAGACCGCCCGAGGTCAGCACGAGAGCGGGTTCGGCGCCGCCCATCTTCGCCCGCACCTGTACGCCGGCGCCACCCGTGGGCGCCGACTCGGCGGGTTTCTCCAGATCCGGCACGAGCGTGCCGACATATCTCGCCCAACCACTCTCTTCCCGGGTCTTCTGTCCCTGGTAATACTCCATCGCCAGGGCCAGGTGCTGGATCTTGCCCCGGACCTGGCTGCCGACGACGGCCAGGGACCGGAAGCGGAGGTTCATGAAGTACTCGCGCTGCTCCGGAACGAACTGAAACAGGTAGTAAAACAGCACGGAACCCAGAAACGCGGCGGCAATCCCGACCACCCAGAGACGTCGACGGCCCGTCCCTTTCATCGATTTCCCCTCTTCGACCCAGACGTGACGGCGCGGTAATCACCCGTGTGTCGCTATTATAGGCGAATTTTGCCGGAGGGGAATCAGGATTTTCGCGCGGCGCGGCCAGGAAACACGGCCAGGTAGTTCACC
>CAYOTD010000167.1:5621-8995 GCA_964406685.1 uncultured Solibacteraceae bacterium
GGGGCGGTCGAACTGCCGCCAGGCGCGGCCGAACTCCGCCGTCTTCTCCGCCTGCCGCCGGCCGAGCAGGCGCAGCAGGCGGCGCACCGGGAGGGAGCGCCGGTCGCCGGCGGCGAGCACCAGCTTGCGGGACGCCTCGCAGTCGTTGACGTCGCCCAGCAACTGCTGGAGGCGGCGCAGCGAGCCGATCATCTGTTCGAGAGTGGCGCCGTACAGCGGCCGGAACAACTCGAGGGAGTAGCGGAATCGCTTGGTGCGCAGGCGGAAGGCGTGGAGCGCGGCAGGAGTGATCTCGGCGCCCAGGATCTCGCGGCCCGCCTTGAAGTAGCGCGCCGCGGCCAGGGGAAGCGCCAGGCGGGCGTTCCGCGCGACCGCCAGGGATTCGTCCCACTTCCACTTGTAGCTCTTCATGGCGTTATCCCAGGCCCAGGCGCGCGCGCCAGCGGGAAGAGTAGTCCCTCGCCTCGAAGCGCTTGAGCAGGTCGCGCATCTCCGTTTCGGCCGCCTGCCGCTGGGCGGCCAGCTCGCCGCGCAGAGGGGAGGAATCGGGGACGGAGGCCGCCGCGCACGCCTCCAGCGCGATGTCGCGATCGCGGACCGCCGCCGCGGCGTCCATGATGGCGCGCAGCCGCCGGCGGATCTTCTTCACTTCGCGGGCGGGGAAGAACTGGCGGAAGACGCGGGTCCCCTGGTTGAAGCGGCGGATCGAGACCCGGAGATCGTGAACCACCTCGGGATCGTGCGAGCGCAGGACGCGGTGAATCTGGAACACCAGCCGGCCGAGCAAACCCGACACCTGCTCGACGGCGTAGCAACGCATTTCCGGCGGCTTCGTCATGGCTTGGCCCGAGCGACCGTCAGCGGCAACCCGTAGATTTCCAGGAATGCCTGCGCGCTTCGTTCCGCGGCCCAGATCTCCAGGTCCGTGTCGCGGGAAGCGCGCAACAAGACAACTATACCTCCATTCCGCGCGCGGCAGTCGATCTGCTCGACCCGTTGCTCGTGGCCGCGATCCAGCCCGTCGGCCAGCCGCAACAGCGGCGTCAGCAGCAGCACGGCTTTCCGCTCGTTCTCTCCCAGCACGGCGAAGTTCTCGTGCCGCGCCGCCGGCAGGGACTTGCGGTGGAAGCGGCACAGGGCCGCCGCCAACACGCGCTCCAGGTCCGTGAATCCCGGCAGATCGGAGTTGGCGACGACGTAGGCGGAGTGCTTGTGATGCCCCGTGCCGCTGATGAAATGCCCGACGTCGTGCAACAGCGCCGCCGCCTCCAGCAGCTTGCCGTATTCGGGGGCCAGGCGGTGCAGCGGCTGGAGGGATTCAAACAGCGTGTGCGCCATGGAGGCCACCTTGCGCGCGTGCGGAAGCTCGACCCCGTAGCGGCGCGCCAACTGCTCGACCGTGCGCCGCTGGTCGCGGTCCAGGCGGGTCCGCTCGCGGCCGACGCCGCGCGCCGCCAGGTCGGCGACGATTCCCTCGCGCACCCCCGCCGCGCAGTAGTTGAGCGACGGCAGCCCGAAGTCCTCCAGGATCCGCAGAAAGACGGCCACGCCGGGGATGATGATCTCGGCGCGGCGCGGGCCGATGCCGCGCACCTTCCGGCGCGCCGCCAGGTCGCGGGCGCACAGGTCCCGGAACAGGCGCCGCACCTCGGCGCGCGAGACGCGCAAGCGGTCGGCGGCGTCCCGGCGGACATTGGACACGCGGTGGATCGCGCACACCGTGGCCGCCGCCGAAGCCGAGGTGGCGATAGCGCGGTCGAAACCGCCGGCGCCGATGCGCCGGACGGCGGGATCCAGCTTCTCCTGGATGTACTCGTGCAGGCGGTGAATCTCGACGGGCGCCGGGGGATCGCTCTTGAGAAACGCTTCGTTCAACCGTAGCGCCCCCAGCGGCCGGGAGAACGCCTCCACCAGATGGCCGCGTTCGGCCAGCAGGATCTCGGCGCTGCCGCCGCCCACGTCGGCGATGAGCAGGCGCTTGTCCGGCTGGGGCCAGACCAGGCCGACGCCCCGGTGAATCAGGCGCGCTTCCTCGAGGCCCGAGATCACCTCCACCGGAGAGCCCAGCGCGCGGGCGGCGCGATCCAGGAACTGCCTCTGGTTGGCGGCGTCGCGGACCGCGGAGGTGGCCACGGCGCGCACGCCCGACAGATCCAGCCGGCGGTAGGCCTCCGCCATCTCCGCCAGCAGGCCGCAGACCAAGTCCATCGCTTCGGCGCCGATCCTTCCCGTGCGGAAGACGCTCTCCCCCAGCCGCGTCACCTGGCGTTGGGAGGCCAGAATCTCGGGCGGCGCGCCGGGGGAGATCTCGGCCGCCAACATGCGCACGGAGTTGCTGCCGATGTCGACGGCTGCGTATCGGGGCATATACGTATAATAGGGGAGTCGTTTCGAGGCCCTATGCCTACTTTCATGCCCAATCGCTTCCGGGGCAAGCTCATCGTGGTGGAGGGCATCGACGGATCTGGGAAATCCACCCAACTCTCCCTTCTCAGCCAGTGGCTGCGCTCGCAGGGGCTCGCGGTCGCCTTCAGCGAGTGGAACTCGTCGCCGCTGGTCCGCGAGACCACGCGGCGCGGCAAGAAGAAGGAGATGTTCACCCCGTCGACCTTCAGCCTGATCCACGCGACCGATTTTGCCGACCGGCTGGAACGCTACATCATTCCCTTGCTCAAGGCCGGCGCCGTGGTCTGCGCCGACCGCTACGCATTCACCGCTTTCGCCCGCGACGTAGTGCGCGGCGTCAGCCGGCGCTGGGTGCGCAACCTGTACCGCTTTGCCGTCAGGCCCAACCTGGCGTTCTATTTCCGCGTGCCGCTGGAAGTGGCGCTGGGCCGCATTCTGGGCGGGCGCGACGCCATCAAGTACTACGAGGCCGGCATGGATCTCGGTCTCAGCCGCAACGTGGTGGAGAGTTTCCGCCTGTTTCAGGGCCGCATCCTCGAGGAGTACGAGGCCATGGCGTCGGAGGTGGGATTCCATATCATCGACGCCACCGGCTCGATCGAGGAACAGCAGAAACAGATGCGGGAGATCGTCATGGACGAGCTGGGCGAAAGCCTGCGCGAGAGCGTTTTGCGGGTCCATTCGGGGGACGGAGATGACGCCGAAACAACCGCTTGAGTTCTACAGCGAGCCGCTTCCCGGCGTGGACATCTCCGAACTGCAAGGGAAGCTGATCGTCATCGAAGGCCCCGACGCCGTGGGCCGCAGCACGCAGATCGAGCGCCTGCGCACGTGGCTGGAGCAGCGCGGGCACGCCGTGCTCGGCACGGGCATGGCGCGTTCGGCCCTGGCCGGCAAGGGTATCCAGCAGGCCAAGGAAGGCAACACGCTGGGTCCCATCACCATGACCCTGTTCTATGCCACCGACT
>CAYOTD010000168.1:0-4476 GCA_964406685.1 uncultured Solibacteraceae bacterium
GGAAGTGGATATGCTCGGAGTCGGCGTCGCGCGGGCCCACGATCCTCCCCCCGGAGCCGCGCTGCTGCCCGGCCGGCGCGTGAAGGTGCGGTTTGCGCGGTGAGGCATCGTCGATGAAACTGGCCGAAGTCCTCAAAGACGTGGACATCCGCGGGGAACTGCCCCCCGGCCTGGCCGGCCGCGAAGTCGCCGGACTCGACTACGACTCGCGCCGCGTCGGCCCCGGATACCTCTTCTTCGCCTTCGCCGGCCGGCGCGCCGACGGCCGCCAGTTCGCCGCCGGCGCGCTCGGTAAGGGAGCCGTCGCCGTGCTCAGCCAGATGCCCCGCCCGGCCGGCTTTGAAGGCGAGTGGCTGGAAGTGGAACACGGCCGGCGTGCTCTGTCCCGCGCCGCGCGCAACTTTTACCGCGCCGCGGCCGAGGCCGTCCGCGTCACGGGCATCACCGGCACCAATGGAAAGACAACGACCTCCTACATCGTGGATTCGATCCTGCGCGCCGCCGGGCGGCCGGCGGCGTTGATCGGCACCATCGAATACCGCGTGGCGGGGACGGTGCGCCCGGCGGTCAACACCACTCCCGAATCGGTCGACCTGTACCGCATCTTCGACGAGCTTGCGGCGCTCGGCGGACGCCATGCAACAATGGAGGTGTCTTCCCATGCGCTGGCGCTGGGACGAGTCCACGGAGTACGCTTCCACACGGCGGTTTTCACCAATCTCACGCGGGACCACCTGGACTTCCACGACACGATGGAGAATTACTTCGCCGCCAAGCGTCTGCTGTTCTCGGGCGATGGCGCCCCGCCGCCCGACACGGCGGTGCTGAACGCCGACGACGAGTACGCTCGCCGCGTCGGCCCGCCCCCTGGCGTGGAGACGCTGTGGTATGGAATCGACGCCGCCCGGCCGCCCGCGCCCGGCCGCCTGCTGCGGGCCTCCGGCATCCGTTGCGATTTCGACGGACTGCGCTTCGACGTGGAGACCGACGGCCGGCGCCTGAGCCTGCGGTCGCCGCTGGTCGGCCGGATCAACGTCTACAACATCCTGGCGGCCTGCGGGGCGGGCTTGTCGGCGGGCCTGGATTGGAACACCATCGCCGGCGGCGTGGAAGCCTGCCGTGCCGTGCCCGGCCGCTTTGAGCGCGTCGAGGAGGGCCAGCCTTTCCTGGTGGTGGTCGACTACGCTCACACCGACGACGCCTTGCGCAATGTCATCGAGGTGGCGCGCGGGCTCAAGCCCAACCGCGTCATCACGCTGTTCGGCTGCGGAGGAGATCGCGACCGCTCGAAACGTCCCCTGATGGGAGCCGCGGCCGCCTCCGCCAGCGACTTCGTCGTGCTCACCAGCGACAACCCGCGCTCGGAAGATCCCCTCGACATCATGAACGACGCCCTGGTGGGCGTGCGCCGCTACGACACTCCTCTGGCGGTGGAGCCGAACCGCGCCAAGGCGATCTGCCGCGCGCTGGAAGAGGCGCGGGAAGGCGACATCGTGATCCTGGCCGGCAAGGGCCACGAGACCTACCAGGTGCTGAAGGACGGCGTCATCCACTTCGACGATCGCGAAGTGGCGCGCGAAGCGCTGCGCGGCTTTGGCTACGGGCGGGAGGGCGCATGAGGCTGACCTTCCACGAGATCGCGGAGGCCCTCGGCGCACAGGCCCGGATTCCGGGCGAGGCGGCCGGATACAGCCTCGATTCGCGCACGCTCCAGCCGGGCGAACTCTTCATCGCCCTGCGCGGCCCGAACCACGACGGCCACGACCACGTCGCCGAAGCTCTGGCCAAGGGCGCGCCGGCGGCGCTGGTGGAGACGAACTCGCCGGCGGCCGCCTTCGATCGAGCCATCGCCGTGACTGATACCTACCAGGCGCTGCGCCGCCTGGCGGCGCACGCCCGCAGCCGCTGGCCGGGGACTCTGGTGGCGGTGACCGGCAGCGCCGGCAAGACCACCAGCAAGGAGGCCATCGCGGCCCTGCTGGCGGCCGGAATGTCCGTGTCCAAAACCGGCGGCAACCTGAACAACCACATCGGCCTGCCCCTGTCGATCCTGCGGCTGGCCGACGGCGCCCGCGCCGCCGTGGTCGAGATGGGCATGAACCACGCGGGCGAACTCCGCGATCTGGCCGCCATTGCCCAGCCCGACATCGGCGTGGTGACCAACGTCGGCTACGCCCACATCGAGTTCTTCGATTCCCTCGACGCCATTGCGCTGGCCAAGCGCGAGCTGATCGAATCCCTCGGCCCGGAGGGCGTGGCGGTGCTGAACGCCGACGACGGGCGGGTGCGCGCCTTCGCCCGCGTCCATCCCGGCCGCTCCATCACCTTCGGCCTGGCCGAAGACGCCAACCTGCGCGCCACGAACCTGGAAAACGCCGCCGAAGCCGCCTCGTTCACCGTGGAGGGGACCCGCTTCGAAACCCGCCTCATGGGACTGCACAACGTGCGCAACGTGCTGGCCGGGGTCGCCGTGGCGCGCCTGTTCGGCATCCCGGCGGCTCGCCTGGCCGAGGCCGCCCGCGATCTGGCCCCCACACCCATGCGGGGGGAGCGCTTTACACGGAATGGCATTACGGTATATAACGATTGCTACAACTCCAATCCGGATGCGGTTCGGGTTATGCTGGATCTGATCCGGATCTCGCCGGCGCGGCGGCGTATTGCCGTGCTGGGGGAGATGCTCGAACTCGGGCGCTGGTCCGAGGCCTTGCACCGCGACGTGGGTTGCTACGTCGTCGAGTGCGGGTTTTCTGTGCTCGTTGGGATACGCGGCGCGGCCCGCCATCTGGTGAACGCCGCCAAGATGGCAGGCTTAGCGGCCGACGCCGCGTACTTTTTCGACCAACCCGCCGAAGCCGGCTCCTTCCTCCGCCGGACGGCTCGCGAAGGCGACGCCATCCTCTTCAAAGGCTCGCGCGGCACTCATGTCGAGATCGCGCTGGAGCGGTTCCTGGAGTGACCTATGTTGTACTGGCTACTGTTCGAGACCCTTTACCCACACTTCAGCCCGTTCCGCGTCTTCCAGTACTCCACCTTCCGGACGGCCTTCGCCAGCCTCACCGCGCTGTTTCTCTCCATCGCCCTGGGACCCTGGCTGATTCGCAAGCTGCGCGAGTTCCAGATCGGCCAGCACATCCGCGAGGACGGGCCGAAATCCCACCACAAGAAGGCGGGCACCCCCACCATGGGCGGCGTGCTGATCCTCGTCTCCATCGTTGTCCCCACGCTGCTGTGGACCAATCTGCGGAACCCGTATATCTGGGTGGCGCTGTTCGGCCTGTTGGGGTTCGGCGCCATCGGTTTCTGGGACGACTACACCAAGGTGCGCAAGATGCGCAACCTGGGGCTCACCGCCCGGGCCAAGATCGGCCTCCAGTTGCTGGTGGCGCTCCTCATCGGGATCTGGCTCCTGCTGCTGCACGCCCAGGGGCTGTACTCGACCGAGATGAACGTGCCCTTCTTCAAGCAGTTCCGGCCCAACCTGCTGATCGACGGTTTTCTGGGAAGCCCGTTCACCTATCCGCTGGCCTTCCTCTTCTTCTTCGGCTTCATGGGCGTCGTCCTGGTCGGCGCCTCCAACTCGGTCAACCTCACCGACGGGTTGGACGGGTTGGCCATCGGCCTGATGATCGTCGCCGCCAGCGCCATGACCGTTCTCACCTACGTCAGCGGCCACGCCGTCTTCGCCACCTACCTGGACATCGCCCGGCTGCCGGGCGCTTCCGAGCTGGCCGTGTTCTGCGGCGCGATGACGGGAGCCTCGATCGGATTTCTGTGGTACAACGCGCACCCGGCCGAAGTCTTCATGGGCGATGTCGGCTCGCTCGCCCTGGGTGGGGCGATGGCCACCGTCGCCGTGCTGATCAAGCAGGAGATCCTGCTGGTGTTCATCGGCGGCGTTTACGTCATCGAGACGCTGTCGGTCATCCTCCAGGTGGCCAGCTTCAAGCTGCGCGGCAAACGGGTTTTCAAAATGGCGCCTCTGCATCACCACTTCGAAGCACTTGGCTGGCAGGAGGCGAAAATCATTACGCGGTTCTGGATCGCGGGGCTGGTCATGGCGCTGGGCGCCCTGACCACGTTGAAACTGAGATGAGCGAAGCGCTCCAATTCGACGGCGCGAAGGTGCTGGTGGTGGGCATGAGGAAGTCCGGCCTGGCCGCCCTCGACCTGCTGGCCGCCCACGGCGCCCGGCTCCGCGCCACCGACATCAAGCCCCTGGACGAGTTGCCGGAGGCCGCCCGCATCGTCGCCCCGTTTGCCGTGCAATCGCCCGAGGTCTTCCGCGACATCGACATTATTGTGGTCTCTCCTGGCGTTCCCTGCGACCTGGAGTCCCTCGCCGATGCCCGCCGCCGTGGCGCGGTGGTCATCGGCGAGGTGGAACTGGCCGGCTACTTCCTTCAGGGACCGATCGTGGGCATCACCGGCACCAACGGCAAGACCACCACCACGGCGCTCACCGGCCACATCCAT
>CAYOTD010000168.1:4486-8958 GCA_964406685.1 uncultured Solibacteraceae bacterium
CGAATCCGGCATCCCCGTTCAGGTGGGCGGCAACATCGGGAATCCCCCGGCGGCGATGGTCGCCGCCTCGCGCCCGGACAAGTGGAATGTGCTCGAGCTGTCCAGCTTCCAGTTGGAGACCATCGACCGCTTCCACGCCCGTATCGGCGCCTGCCTCAACGTCACTCCCGACCATCTGGACCGCCACCACACCTTCGAGACCTACGCCGCCGCCAAGCGCCGCCTGTTCGAGACGCAGCGGCCCGGCGATTTCGCTGTCCTCAACGCGGACGACGCCACCTGCCGGGACTATGCCGCCCACTGCCCTTCGGAAACGCTCTGGTTCAGCTCCACGCAACGCCTGGACGGCGGAGCCTGCCTGGACGGCGGCCGCATCCTGCTGGACGGCGCCCCGCTGATGGCCTCCGCCGAAGTCCCGCTGCGCGGCCGCCACAATCTGGAAAACGTCATGGCCGCCGCTCTCGCCGCCCGCCGCGCCGGAACCGCGCCGGAACAGATCGCCGCCGCCGTGCGGAGTTTTCCGGGCGTCGAGCACCGCCTCGAGTTCGTCCGCTCGGTGGCTGGCGTCGCCTTCTACAACGATTCCAAGGCGACCAACGTCGACGCCACGCTCAAGGCGCTGGACGCCTTCGACAGCGGCCTGTGGGTGATCCTGGGCGGCAAGGACAAGGGCAGCGACTATACCCCCCTCATCGCCCCGCTCAAGGCCAAGGCTCGCGCCGTGCTGCTGGTCGGCGCCGCCGCCCAGAAGATCGACAGCCACCTGGGCGGCTGCGTCGAGACGATCCACGCCGGCACGATCGAAGCGGCGCTCCGCCTGGCGTTCGCGCGCGCCCGGGCCGGCGATACCGTTCTGCTCGCCCCGGCCTGCGCCAGCTTCGACCAGTTCTTGACCTACGAGCACCGCGGCCGGGTCTTCAAGGATCTGGTCCGTCAACTGGAGCCGGAGGGCTGACATGGGAATGCGCGTCAAGACCGACTGGGTCCTGCTGGCGGCCATAGGCGCACTGGTCGTCTTCGGCCTGGTAATGCTGTTCAGCGCCTCCTCGGTGATGAGCCAGGAGAAGTACCAGTCGAGTTGGTACCTGGTGGTGCGGCAGTTCGCCTGGGCGGTGTTCGCCTTCCTCGCGTTGATCTTCTTCAAGACCCGCGATTACCGCGTCTTCCGCAAGCCGTCCTGGGCGTTCGTCTCGGTCGGCCTTGTCCTTCTGCTGCTGGTCGTGGTCTACTTTGCCGATCCGCGCAACCATCGCTGGCTGCGCCTGGGGCCGGTTTCGCTGCAACCGTCCGAGTTGGCCAAACCCGCCCTCATCCTGTTTCTGGCCTACTGCCTGACCATGCGCGCGCGGTCGGTCAACGACCGCCACATCCTGGCCCAGGCCACTCTCGCCCTGGGGCTGCTGGCCTTTGCGGTCGTGGTGGCCGATCTCGGGACTGCTTTTGTGCTGGTAGCCACGGCTGTGACGGTGTTCTACGTTGCCGGCCTCGAGAAACGGTACTTCGCCGCGGCGCTGGTGATCGGCCTGCTGTGCGGCGCCGGCGCGGTGGTCGCCAAGCCCTATCGCCTGGTGCGCCTGTTCGGCTTCTTCGATCCCGAATACCGCATCCTGGAGACCGAGGTCGTCAAGACCTTCGACCCGCAAGGCAAACTGCGCGCCTACGTCGAGAAATCCGCGCACGCCAAGGACCCCAGCTATCACGTGCGGCAGTCGAAGATCGCCGTGGGTTCGGGCGGGCTGACCGGCCGCGGCCTGATGGAGGGCCGGCAGAAGCTCTACTATCTGCCCGAAGCGCATACCGATTTCATCTACGCCGTGGTGGGCGAGGAGCTTGGCCTGGTGGGAACGCTCGGAGTGCTGGCCGGATTCCTCGTCATCCTTTGGCGCGGGTTGCGCCTCTGCTGGTCGGTCACCGACGATTTCGCCCGCTATGTGGCGTTGGGGGTCACGGCGGCCGTGGTGGTGCAGGCGCTGGTGAACATGATGGTCGTGCTCGACCTGGCGCCCACCAAGGGTCTGCCGCTGCCCATGATCAGCCAGGGCGGCAGTTCGCTGCTGGGCACCCTCGCCTCGCTCGGCCTGCTGCTCAGTGTCAGCGAGCACGCCGGATGACCCCGCGCGCTTTCCTGATGGCCGGCGGAGGCACCGGCGGCCACGTCATCCCGCTGCTGGCGGTGGCGCGCGAGCTGCGCCGCCGCGGCCACGACCCGTTCTTCGTCGGCACCCGCCAGGGCCTGGAGGCCCGTCTGGTCCCCAAGGCCGGCTTCCCCATCGAGTGGATCGAGATCGGCGGGCTGATGCGCGTGGGCGCCGTGCGGCGGCTCAAGACGCTGTGGCAGTTGCCCCTCGCCATCGCCCGCTGCGGGCGGCTGGCCCGCGCGCGCCGCGCCGCCGCGGTGTTCAGCCTGGGCGGCTACGCCGCCGGCCCGCCCATGCTGGCGGCCTGGCTGCGCCGGATTCCCATCGTCCTGATGGAGCCCAACGCCGTGCCCGGATTCACCGCCCGCCGCATCGGTTCCCGCGTGGACCGCGTGCTGACCAGTTTCCCGGAAGCCGCGCGCTACTTCCCCGCCGGCCGCACGGAGATGACCGGCCTGCCGGTGCGCGAGGAGTTTTTTCAGGTGCCGGTGAAACCGCGCCAGGACGTTCTCACCGTGCTCATCACCGGCGGCAGCCGCGGCTCGCGCACGCTGAACGAGGCCGCACGCGCCGCCTGGCCGTTGCTGCGCCAGGCGCCCATCCCCATCCGGGTGATCCACCAGGCGGGGCGCGACGCGGCCGATTCCATCGCCCGCGAGTTCGCCGCCAGCGGGATCGAGGGCCGCGTCACGGCTTTTCTCGACGACATGCCGGCGGCCTTCGCCGAAGCGGACTTGGTCGTCTGCCGGTCCGGGGCGGGCGCGGTGGCGGAGTTGGCCGCGGCGGGCCGGCCCTCCGTCCTGGTGCCGTTTCCCTACGCCGCCGACGACCACCAGACGGCCAACGCGCGGTCGCTGGAATCCGCCGGCGCCGCCCTCCTGGTTCCCGACTGCGAGATGAACGGCGAGCGGCTGGCGCGCGAGGTGCTCGCCCTGGCCGCCGAACCCGGCCGGCTGGAGAAAATGGCGGAAGCCGCCAGAGGCCTGGGCCGGCCCGGAGCCGCCGCCCGCGCCGCCGACCTGCTCGATCGGCTCGCCGGAGGTTGACAGAGGAGGCGAAAGCCGGAACAATACGAGAGGAAAATGTTTTTTAAGCAGCAACATTTCCACTTCACGGGAATCGGCGGCATCGGCATGAGCGGGATCGCCGAGGTTCTGCTGAACCTCGGCTACACCATCAGCGGCTCCGACCTGCGGCTGGGTCCCGCCACCGAACGGCTGGCAAGATTGGGCGCGCGCATCCACGAAGGCCACCGGGAGGAGAATGTCGCCGGCGCGCAGGCCCTGGTGGTCAGCTCCGCCGTGCGCCCCGACAACCCCGAGGTGGCCGAGGCGCGGCGGCGCGGCATCCCGGTGATCCCCCGCGGCGAGCTGCTGGCCGAGCTGATGCGCCTGAAGTTCGGCATCGCGGTCGCCGGCAGCCACGGCAAGACCAGCACCACCTCGATGATCGCCACCGTGTTGAGCCACGCCGGCCTCGACCCGACGGTGGTGGTGGGCGGCCGCGTGGGCGCCATGGGCGGATCCAACGCCCGTGTCGGCAAGAGCGATTTCCTGGTGGTGGAATCCGACGAAAGCGACGGGTCGTTCCTGAAGCTGGCGCCGATTGTGGCCGTGGTCACCAACATCGACCGCGAGCACCTGGACCACTACGCCGGTATCGAGGAGATCCGCGCCGCCTTCAGCGACTTCGTCAACAAGACGCCCTTCTACGGCGCGGCGGTGCTGTGCCTGGACGACGAGAATGTGCGCCGTATCCTGCCCTCGATCAACCGCCGCGTCATCACGTACGGAACCAGCTCGCAGGCCGACCTCAACGTGAGCGAGTGCGCCTGCGCGCACTTCTCCAGCGACTTCCGGCTGCGCTTCGGCGGAAGCGATCTCGGCCTGTTCCGGCTGAACGTGCCCGGCTTCCACAACGTTCTGAACGCCGCCGCGGCCGTGGCGGTGGCCCTGGAACTCGACGTCGCCCCCGAAACCGCCCGGCAGGGCCTGGCCGCCTTCGCCGGCGTGGACCGGCGCTTCCAGGTCCGCGGCAAGGCGCGGGGCGTGACCGTGGTGGACGACTACGGCCACCACCCCACCGAGATCCGCGCCACTCTGGCGGCGGCGCGTGAGTGCAATTTCCGGCGCGTTCACGTTCTATTCCAGCCGCACCGCTACACCCGCACCCGCGCGCTGATGGACGACTTCGCCCAGGCTTTCCACAAGGCCGACAACGTCTTTGTGCTCGACATCTACGCGGCCAGCGAGCCCCCGATCGAGGGAGTAACGGGGGGCACCCTGGCCGAGCGCATGCGCGCCTTCGGCCACCGGTCGGTGGAATTCGTCGGCG
>CAYOTD010000169.1:0-8931 GCA_964406685.1 uncultured Solibacteraceae bacterium
CAGGGCGGCAACTACCTGTTCAACATCGGGCCGACCGGCGACGGCTCGATCCCGCCCGACAGCGTCAGGATCCTTACCGCCGTGGGACAGTGGATGGACCGGAACGCCGACACGGTGCGCGGCGCGGACGTTTGCTCGGTGAGCCGCTCCCTGTATGCCGGCTTTACTCGCAAGGGCAACACGCTATACGTCCAGGTGCACTTCTGGCCGGGCGAGACGGTGGTGGTGGGCGGGCTGACCACAAAGGTCAAGTCGGCCAGAATGCACGCATCCGGCGTTCCGCTCCAGTTCACCCAGGATGAGTGGCGCGTGAAGGTGACCGGTCTCCCCGAGACGGCGCCCGATACGCCGGTCACCGTCATCGCACTCGAGTGCGAGGGCGAGCCTAAGCAGGACCTGGACCGTGTGCGGCGCGAGCGACCCCGCCTGAGCGTATGAGACTCCTTGCCGTTCTTGCGCTGGCGGCTTTGGCGGCGTTCGGCCAGCCGGGTCTCGACCGTCTGGTCGAACGCGTCCGCCGCGACTTCGAAGTCCCCGGCATTGCCCTCGCCATCGTCAAGGACGGCAAGCTGGTCCACGCCAAAGGCTACGGCGTGCGAAAGCTGGGCGAGCCGGCTCTGGTGACGCCGAATACTCTGTTCGGCGTCGCCTCCAACACCAAGGCCATGACCGCCGCCGCCCTCGCCATCCTGGCCGACGAAGGCAAGCTGGCCTGGGACGACCCGGTGATAAAGCACATGCCGGCCTTCCAGATGTACGACCCCTACGTGACGCGCGAGATGACCGTGCGCGATCTGCTCGTGCATCGTAGCGGATTGGGACTGGGCGCAGGCGACCTGATGTTCTTCCCATCCAGCGATCTCAGCCGGGAGGAGATCGTCAAGCGCCTGCGTTTCGTGAAACCGGCGACCAGTTTCCGTAGCCGCTACGCCTACGACAACATACTGTATCTGGTCGCCGGCCAGTTGATTCCTGCCATCACCGGCAAGACGTGGGACGACTTCCTTCGCGAGCGCATCCATCTGCCGCTCGGCATGACCGCCACGCGCACCCGCGTCGGCTTGCTGAGACCGCGCGACGAGGTGGCCAGCCCCCACGCCATGGCCGACGGCAAGCTCCAGGCGGTGAGCATGACCAACCTGGACAATAACGGGCCGGCGGGTTCGGTGCAGTCCTCCCTCAATGACATTACCCGCTGGGTGATGGCGCAGCTCAATCGCGGCGAGCTCGACGGCAAACGAATCTTCAGTGAACGGCAATGGCGCGAGATGTGGACGCCGCAGACCATCACGCCGGTCGGCGAACCGGGCCACCCCGCCCTGGCCGCTGTCCGGCCCATGTTCTCGGCCTACGGGCTGGGCTGGATGCTGGCCGACTATCGCGGCCGCAGGATGGTCTGGCACACGGGCGGCCTGTCGGGCATGGTCACCCGCGTCACTATGATCCCGGACCTGAACCTGGGTGTCATCGTCCTGACCAACCAGGAATCGGGCGGCGCGTTCAACGCCATCACCTACACCGTGCTCGATCACTACCTGGGCGCGGCCGCGGTGGATTGGCCGCAAGTGTTCCTCGACACCACGAAGAAGCAGGTGGCCGACGCCGAGGCAACCGTCTCCAGGCAACAGGCAGGGCGAAAGGCGGAGTCACGGCCTTCCCTGCCCCTGGCCGCCTACGCGGGCCGCTACCGCGACGCCTGGTACGGCGACGTTGTCATTGAGCAGCGAGGTGAGAAGCTGCGCATCCGATTCACCCATTCTCCGCTGCTCGACGGCGCGCTCGAACACTGGCAGTACGATACCTTCATCGCCCGCTGGGACGACCGCTCGCTGCTGGCCGACGCCTATGTCACGTTCTCGCTCAAACCGGACGGCGCCATCGACCAGGTGAAGATGGTGGCGGTCTCTCCCTTGACCGATTTCAGCTTCGACTTCCACGACCTGCTGCTGAAACCCGTGGCGGCGGATTCGCCACCTCACGATTGACTCACCAACGTAGGCCGCAGCCCGTGCTCAGCCGCCCGCGATCTCGACCCAGAGGATACGGCCTGCTTCGCGCGCCTTCAGGTCGATCACCGCAGGGCCGCTGAGCGTGTCTGTGATCTCCCAGCAGTCGAAGCCGCGCTCCGGACCCGGCTTGATTCCCTGTTGACGCCCGGTCGCGCGGCACAGCTCGCCGTTGACGCGCAGTTCCTCAACCGCGGCTCCGTCGAGTTCCAACCGGACCACCGGCTTGCGCAGGCCCGTGCCCACGTGAAGGCGAAACGCCGTCCACTCGCCTGCGCCCACCCGCCGCGGTAGCGCACTGCCCAGGGCTTCCCCCGGCGCCCACGTATCCGAGTAAGTCACCACGTGGCGGCGCGGCTTGCCCTCCAACGTCTCCAGCCGCCCGCACTCGCGCAGCAGGGTGGCGTAGTTGTCGCGGTCGGGCGTCTCGGTCTGCGAGTCCATGTAGTTGAACAGGTAGACGCGGTCCGCGCCCCGCGCCAGCAGCGACGCCGCCGCGCCGCGCACGGTTTCGAGCGAATTGAACTGGAGCGGACGGTAGTCGTGGAAGGGCCGCAACAGCAACTCCAACCCCGCCGCCAGCACCACCTGATCGCCCGCCAGCCGGCGCCACAACTCGATGGGCATGTCCGTCTCGATGCTGGCCCAGAACGGAGTCACCACCAGCATTTGGACCCACCCCTGGCGTGCCCACAGCGCGCCGTCCATTCCCAGGTTGATGGCCGTCTGTGGCCGCGACGGCACGCGCGTCCCCAGGCGGATCCTGTGCCCGCGCTTCTTTTCCCAGCGATCCAGCAGCCGGCGCGCGTCGCGCACGAAACTGTTCAGCAGTTGACCGCCCTCCAGTTCCCCGCCGGGCCGGAAGTGGAAGCCGAAGCGCATCCAATCCAGTTCCAGCCCGTCGAAATCGTAGCGCTCGCAGTACTCTTCCACCAGCCGGAAGCTGTAGTCGCGCACCTCGGCGCGGCCGAAATCCAGGGCCCGGTCGCGCCAGTCCACCGAGCGCCAGGCCAGGCGCCGGAACTCCGGATGCTCGCGCCAGAAGGTGCTGTGCAGGTAGCTGTCGGGATCGTCGACGTTGTGCAGATCGTTCATGCGCATCGAGATCCATGGCGACAGGCCCTTGCGGCGGGCGCGCGCGATCCACAGGGAGTAGGGGTCGATCCCGCGCTGCGCCAGGTCCCAGGCAGTGTGGATCCACTTCCGCGCGTTAGCGCGGCCGGCGGGAGCCGTCGATCGGAACAGCGGCTGGTCGTCGGGGCCGTTCGGATCGTAGCCTTTCCAAACCGGGTCCCAGACCTTGCTGGCGAAACTGGTCCGTTGGGAGTTGGCCGATAGCAGCAGTTCGCGCACCTGGGTGCCGGCGTATTGATCGACGAACGACGCCACGCCTTCGGCGTCCAGCTTCCGGCCGGCACGCGTGAAGTACCAGTGGCTGTTGTCCTCGTTCAGGCTGAGCGCTGTTATCTGGCTCGTGGCCGCGGCCAACGTGGCGGCGGGCGTGGCGAGAAAGTCGCGGCGTCGCATTCTCGAATCCTGTCAGTTCTTGGGCGGCACTTCAACCGTCAACTGCTGCCGCGCGGTGCGCCCCCGGGCGCCCTTGACGGTCAGCGTGTAGGTGGTCGTCTTCTTGGGCGCCACGTAGAAGGTGCCGCTGGGGGCGCCCGAATGAGCGCCGAAAACCCGTGGGTCGATGGACACTTCCTCCGCGTTCTCGACCGCGAAGCTGAGAAGGTAGACCGTGCCTCCCTGGTCGCTCACCGCGCGCTGGATGCCGAATCGCTTGATGTTGGGCAGGGTGTACGGGTCCGGGTGAGTTCGAATCACGAACGACTCCGACGCCACCGATCCGTCGTTTCCTTCGGCGATCAGCGTGTAGCGGGTGGCCTCCCTGGGCGCCACTGAGATGCAGCGATTCAGCGCCACACCGACTCCCTCCACCCTCGGCTCGATGCGCACGCGCTTCGCGTTCAGCACACCGTAGCAGATCACCGCGCTCTCGCCTTCCATCAGGTCGCCGTTGGGCGAGTAGAACTGGAGGATCTTGAGAGCGCTCCCGCCATAGACCCGGTCGAATTCGGCCTGCCGCCGCTTCTGCTCCTCGTTCTTCCGGCTACTCACCGAGGGAGGGGTGGAACGCCGGGACAGAAACACGAACGCCAGGTACGCCAGAGCGGGCGCGAGGACGACGATCAGGAGCCGCTTGGACCAGCGCATGCCGATCTCACCCGCTCGAAGGCCCGATGCAGCGCCTCCCCGTCGGGCAGGCTGCCCTGAGCCGAGGCGGCGCTCCCGCCGCCGCGCCCGCCATCGGCGCCGACGGCCTCCTTCAGGAGGTTGCCCGCGTGGATCCCGGCGTCCTTGGACACCGCAAGCAACAGCGAGGGAGGATTGTCGATTCCGGCCAGGAACACGGCCCGCACCCCGGAAGTGAAACCCTGCGCCGTGGCGCGCAGTTCTTCGTCGAGAGCCCCCGCGGCCGGCCGCCGGAAATGGCGCCGGAAGCCATCGGCGTCCGGCGGCGTGGAGCCATAGAGTTCGCGCCCGCGGATCGCCGCCATCTCAGCCTTCAGCTTGCCCAGGGCCTTCTCGATCTGCGCCAGTCGTTCGACTACTCCCGCCACCAGCTTCGGCGTCTCGTCCGCGGGCGCGGCGAGCGTGCGCGAAATCTGCGTCAGGGCGTCGAAATCGGCCCGCGCGCGGCGGAGGGCCCGCATCCCGCAAAGAAACTCCAGGCGCACGTTGCCGCGGATCTTCTCCAGCCGCCGGATGAGGATCGGGCCGATCTCGCCGGTCGAGCGCACGTGGGTGCCGCCACAGGCGCTCCGGTCGCAGTCCCGGATGGCGACGATGCGCAGCTCGCCGGTGCGTTCGGTGGGCGCGCGCAGTCCACCAGCCGCGGCGGCGGCGTCTTCATAGGTGATCGTGACCGGCCGGTTCTCGAAAACCAACTCGTTGGCGCGGCGCTCCGCGGCGGTGATGGAAGCCGCATCGAGAGCGGGCACGGCGAGTTCGATGGTGGAGACGTCCTGTCCCAGGTGGAAGCTCACCGTGTGCGCGTTACAGACATCGATCAGCGCCCAGGAAAGGAGATGCTGGCCGCTGTGCTGCTGCATGTGGTCGAACCGCCGTGGCCAGTCGATCCGGCCGGTGACGGTTCCCGGCCCGACCGGCGCGGCCACCAGGTGCGCGATCCGGTCCTCCTCGTCGATCACATCCAGGACGGCCACGCCTTCGATGGTTCCCAGGTCGTGCGGCTGGCCGCCCGATTTGGGGTAGAACGCGGTGCGATCCAGATAGACCCGATGGCCGTCCGCGGAGAGCTCCACCACCTCGGCGCGGAACTCCGTGAGGTACGCGTCCTGGTGGTAGAGTCTCCCGGTCATTACTGGATCGCCAATTCTACCGTGTTGCTGTACAGCTCATTCCGCTGAAGAGTGAGGTGGATGTGATCGCCCAGGAAGGTGGACTCGGGCACCACGACATTGATCTGGTAAAGGCCCACGAATCCCGGCGTCAAGCCAACGTACAGCGGGTTGACAGGCACCGTTCCACCGATGAACCCGGTGCCGAAGTGCACCACAAAGGATGGCACGATCTGAGCCAGCGGGTTGGACGGCGCAGCCCCGCCGCTGGCCGCCACGGGTGTCGTTTGGCCGAGCCCGATCGCGTAAATCACCAGCGCATCGCCGGGACGGGCCCGGCGGCTGGATACTCCGGCGGTGGGCGGAATCGGGAAAGTGCCGTCCTGGTTGACAATGATGCCGTACTCGCCGATTCCCAGCTTCAGCAGGCGCGGCGCGGACACCACCAGCGACAAGGAAACCGGGTTGCTGCGCTGCCCGTCCCGCTCCACGCGCACCACCACGTCACCCGTGGGCGTTTCATAAGGAATCTGGAAGTTGATCTGGCCGTAGGATACGTAGTAGATTGGCGCGGGTTGCTCGTTCACCAGCACCCGCACTCCTCCCGCGTTCGTCGCCAGCGGCAGTTCCGTCACCGAAGCGGCGTCCTTGAAGCTGAACTGCTCGCCGAAGACGGCCGCAATCCCGCCCGGCGCCATGGGTTCGCCGGTCTCAAACGTCGCGTTGTTCACCACTCCCTGCCCCCGGACCCGTGGCAAGGCCTGCGCAACCACATCGAGCGCAACCGGTACGCTGATCGTCCCATTGGCGGCGTTGGTGGCGATCGATACCGTTCCCTGGTACGAGCCCGGCGCCAGATTCGACGTGTCGACGACCGCCTGCACCAGCGAGTAGTTGGCGTACACCTCTGTGGACAGCCACCCGGTGCCGGACGCCATCGCGACGGTGGAGCCGGTGATACTCAAGGTCCCCAGGCCCAGGTTCGACAGCGCGATGTTGATCCTCTGCTTGGCGATGTTCTGCGCGTAACGCAGCGTGAGACTGGAGGGCGAGGCTTTCGCTATGGGTTGCGAAGTCACCTGCAAGGTCACCGGCACGGTCTTGTTGTCCGCCGCGACGGAGGACCCTCTCACCGTGACCGAGCCCCGGTAGCTGCCTTCGGCGGCGCCGCTGAGATGCTTCGCCGTGATCTTGTAGGAGACCGGAAAAGCGTAGCTGCCGACGCTGCTCATGGCGACCGAGAGCCAGCTTCCGCCGCTCTCGGTGGCCGCGCTCGGTTGAACGGCACTGTTGGTCGTGAAGGCGTACTCGCTGGACGAGCCGTTGGGCGCGACATACATCGTCAGGCTGCCGGGAATCGGTCCCCCGACCGCCACGGTCACCGTGATGGTCTGCGGCGCATCGAGAGCGTTGGCGTCGCTCACCGTCAGCACCGCCGTGGTAGACCCCTGGGCCAGCGAAGAGGTGTTCAGCGCAACCAGAATAGGGATGCAGCTTCCCGAGCGCGTCGAGCAGTTGCGCGCCGTGCCCAGGGACGGCACAGCCCACGACGCCGAAGACTCCAGCGTCAGGTTCAGCGAACCGTCGCCGGCGTTGTAGGCCTCCACCGTCCGGGTCGCGGCGCTGGAACCCTGTGCCACGGAAACCGGTCCAACGGTCGTCTCCACCAGCCTAAGCTTGGGCGCCGCCGCGAGCGGACACACGACCGCCATCGATAACAGAACCCCTGTCAGGGTTCTGCCAGGAATCAGACCCATTCGAGTGCTCCCTTTTTGTATGCCCAGACGTAACCGATGATCAGGATGCCCAGGAAGACGGCCACCTCGGCGACCCCAAACCAGCCGAGTTGCCGGTAGCGCACCGCCCACGGATAGAGGAAGATCGTCTCCACGTCGAAGATCACGAACAGGATGGCGATGATGTAGTAGCGCACGGCGTAACGCCCGCGCGAGTCCGAGGCCGCCTTGATTCCGCACTCATAGGCTTCCAGCTTTACCGGGTGCGGCGCCGAAGGGCGGATCAGTTTCAACACCAGCAGCACGACAACCGGAAACGCCATCGCGCAAACCAGGAAGATGAAAAACGGCAGATACCCGTCCGGCATCACGATCATCATATCATTGGGGCCTGTCGCGGCACTGGGCCGCCCCGCGTCATAATAGGGGATCATGTTTCGGGCCATCCGGGAACAGGTGCGGACCATCTTCCGCGAAGATCCCGCCGCCAAGAGCGTGCTGGAGGTGGTCCTGTGTTACCCCGGATTCCATGCCATCCTGCTTCACCGCCTGGCGCACAAGCTTTACAAGTGGAACGTGCCCCTTGTGCCGCGGATGATCTCGCAATTCTCGCGCGCCCTGACCGGAATCGAGATCCACCCGGGGGCTACAATCGGCCGCCGTTTCTTCATCGATCACGGCATGGGCGTGGTCATCGGCGAAACCGCGGAGGTCGGCGACGACGTGCTGTTGTACCAGGGAGTGACTCTCGGCGGCACGGGCAAGGAGAAGGGCAAGCGCCACCCGACCATCGGCAACCACGTCGTCATCGGAACGGGCGCCAAGGTGCTGGGCAGCATTCGCATCGGCGATTACGTCAAGATCGGCGCCGGCTCGGTGGTCGTGCATCCGGTGCCCGACCACTCCACGGTCGTCGGCATCCCCGGGCGGGTGGTGCGCATTGCCGGCGAACCGGTGCCCGAAGAGGCGCTCGAACACGGCGATCTGCCCGACCCGGAAGCGCAGGAGATCGACGACCTGCGCCGCCGCGTCGACGAACTGGAAGCCCTGGTGCGCGGCATCACCGCACGGGCACAGCGCGATTAGGCGGGACCGTCGCACCGCCGGACCCTGTCGCCAAGGCCGCTGTCGCGCTGTCCAGCTCTGGAGTCTCACTATAAAATGAATACTGATGGGCGAAACCGAGAACGTGAAGACCGAAACCGGCGAACCGGACTATCCGCTTCCCCCCGTCAGCTTCGAGTTTCTGACGCTGTCGCTCAAGACCCAGGCCGAGATGCAGCTTGGGCTGCTTCACTTCGGCGAGGAAAAGGAGCGGCCTCCCGCGGACCTGAAACTGGCGCGCCACACCATCGACCTGATGTCCATGCTCCAGGAGAAGACCCGCGGCAACCTGACTATCGAGGAGCAGCGGCTCCTGGACAACTCCCTCACGGAACTGCGGTTCCGCTACGTGCAGGCGGTGGAAGCGGCGAGCAAGAAGAGCTGATGCCGGTCAGCCCCGAGATCCGGATCACTGTGCTCGGCTCCGGCACCAGCGTCGGTGTGCCGACCATCGGCTGCCGCTGCAAGGTCTGCCGGTCCGAGGACCCGCGCGACAAGCGGCTGCGGCCGTCCATCCTCATCCGCTTCGCGGATCGCGCCGTGCTGGTGGACACCACGCCGGACCTGCGCACCCAGGCCTTGCGCGCCGGCATCGAGCGGTTGGATGCGATCCTGCTGACGCACGCCCACGCCGATCACATCCTCGGCCTGGACGACGTGCGGCCGTTCAACTACGCGTGCCCCGATCCCATCCCTTTGTACGCCTCGGCGGAGACACTG
>CAYOTD010000170.1:0-8796 GCA_964406685.1 uncultured Solibacteraceae bacterium
ATCTCCGGTATGAGCCGTGGCCTTCCAGTCCACGTGGCGTGCGCTCTCCATGGGCTCGTAGGGGCGAATCCGGTAGAAGTCGTGGCTCCGGCCGCGATAGTGCGTCTCGATCTCGCCGGTCAGCATGTGCGCCAACTCCTCGAATCCGGGTTGAGGGTCCAGGCAGGGATAGACCAGCACCTCGCGGCGCAATCGGACATGGACCCGTCGTTCGGTGAAACCGAAGGGGAAACGGGTCGAGAACTGAAAGCTGTTGTCGGTGTGGGCGCCCCGGCGCCCGAAATACAGTTCCACCGTCTCATCCAACAGGGTGCCGCCAGGAACGGAGAGAAGATAGAGCGGAGCCGTCAGCCCGGAATCCGCCGAACCCTCCAGACGGATCGAAAACGACGTCATCCACGCTTTGGTGTTGCGCACCAGAAGCCGGCCCGTGAAGCGCCGCCGCGCCGAGATGTGTTCCGGCAGGAGAAGTTCCGCCTCCAGGCCGGCCAGCGAGAGCCGGCCCACGAAGCCCGAGATCAGTAGCGACGACAGCATCGCGGCCAGGAGCAGGAACAGCAGGTTGTTAGCCGAGGCGAACGCCGCCAGCCCTACCAGCAGGATGGCAACGACGAATACCACACCCGCCAGCGTCACCCGTTGGCTCCATTGGGTGGCCAGCCGCTTTCGGATGCCGAGGAGTGTGCCGCCCACTCCCCACTAATGGCACAATTGGGAGTCTATGTCGAGCACAACCCAGCCGGCGCCTACCCTCCGGCGCGCACTCCACCTCTGGGACCTGGTTTTCTACGGTCTCATCATGATCCAGATCACCGCCCCCATGCCGCTGTTCGGCGTTGTGCAACAGGAAGCCCGCGGCCACGTGGTTACCGCGGTTCTCATCGCCATGGTGGCTATGATGTTCACCGCGCTCAGCTACGGCCGCATGGCGCGCGCCTACCCGGCCGCGGGATCCGCCTACACCTATGTTGGCCGGGAAGTGCATCCGGCGCTAGGCTACCTGACCGGCTGGAGCATGTTGATGGACTACGTACTCAACCCCATCATCTGTACCATCTGGTGTTCCAAGGCGGCCATGAACATTGCCTCCGAAGTCCCCTACGCGGCCTGGGCGGTCTTCTTCGCCCTACTGTTCACGGGCCTGAACCTGCGCGGCATCCGCGCTTCGGCGCGCACCAACGAGGTGTTGGGGATCGCCATGGGCGTGGTGGTTGTCTGGGTGCTGGTCGCCGTGGCGCGCTTCGTCCAAGCGATGCCGTCCAGAGATCCCAATCTGTTCTGGCGGCCCTTTTTCGACCCAACCACCTTCGCCATGCCGACGCTGCTGACCGGCACCTCCATTGCCGTGCTGACCTACATCGGCTTTGACGCGATCTCCACCCTGTCGGAAGAGGTCCACAACCCCCGGCGGAACATCCTGCTGGCCACCGTGCTGGTCTGCTTCATCGTGGGGGTGCTTTCGGCCGTCGAGGTCTACGCGGCGCAACTGGTCTGGCCCGCGAGCCAGCCTTTCCCCGACGTCGACACGGCCTACGTGCACGTGGCGGGCCGGGTGGGCGGAATCGTCCTGCTCCACGCCGTCAACCTCACGCTGCTGGTGGCGACCATCGGCTCCGGTTCCAGCGCGCAGACCGCCGCCGCCCGCTTGCTGTACGGCATGGGACGGGATGACACCCTGCCGCGCTCGTTCTTCGGCAAGCTGGACCCCAAAACCCGCGTTCCCCGCAACAACGTGCTGCTGACCGGCGCCATCGTTCTGGTGGGAGCGTTCCTGATGACCTACCAGTTGGGCGCCGAGTTGCTGAACTTCGGAGCCTTCATCGGCTTCATGGGCGTCAACATCTCGACCTTCCTGCACTACTGGGTGCGCGGGCACAACCGCGGCTGGTCTTACCTGGTCCTCCCGCTGGCCGGCTTCCTGATCTGCCTGCTCATCTGGCTGAATCTGCGGCCGGTGGCGAAGATCGGCGGCTTTGCCTGGTTGATCCTTGGCGCGGCCTACGGATGGTGGAAGACGAAAGGGTTCAAGCGGGAGCTGGTGCGGTTCGAAGCTCCGGAGGAGTAAGGGAGCACCACATGACCCGAACACTGCCAAGATCGCTGGCCGCGCTGGGGCTGTTCGCAGCGCTCGGCGTGATGCATGCGCAGAGCGCGGCGCCGGTCGCGGGTTTGCGCTGTGAGTACCTGGTGACCCCCCTGGGCATCGATGTCGCCAGACCAAGGCTGACGTGGACGTTGGCTCCGGGGCCGAATGGCCGGGCACAGAGCGCCTATCACATCCTGGCGGCCAGCACTTCGGCGAATCTGCGCGCCGGCCGGGGCGACATCTGGGATTCGGGCAAGGTCGCCTCGGCCCAGTCGGCCTGGGTGGAATACGGAGGCCGGCCGCTGGCCGCCGGCGAGAGAGTCCATTGGAAGGTGCGAGTGTGGGACGAAGCCGGACGGCCTTCCTCCTGGAGCAGCCCCTCCTATTGGTCCATGGGCGTGCTCGAGGGGTCCGGATGGAGCGCCAAGGTCATCGGGATGGCGCGGCCGGCGGAGACGAAAGAGGGCACGCCGCAACCCTTCCCCTGGCTGCGCAAGACGATCGAGCTCAAGCAGAGGCCCTCACGCGCTACGGCTTACGTCAATCCGTTCGGCTACTACGAGCTGTACATTAACGGAACGAAGATCGACAACCACGTGCTCGCCCCCGCGGTGAGCGACTACTCCAAGCGGACCTACTATGTGACGCACGACATCACCCGTTACCTCGTGCCGGGCAAGAACTGCCTCGCGCTGTGGCTGGGGCGCGGCTGGTACGTGAGGGGGCATCCCGGCGTGATTCACGACGGCCCGCTGGCGCGGGCTCAGTTCGACCTGGCCATGGCCGGCGGGAACGTCATCAAGGTCGCCACCGACGCCACCTGGAAGGTGAAAGCGAGCCCTATCACGCCTCTCGGCAGGGGGACGGCGTTCGGCGACTACGGCGGGGAGCGCTACGACGCCCGCCTGGAGTTGGACGGCTGGAACTCGCCCGCCCTGGACGATTCGGCCTGGGCGCAGGCGGCCGTCTTCGAGCCCCCGAAGACCACGGTCTCGGCGCAGATGGTGGAACCGAACCGGATCATCGAGTCTCTCGCGGCGGTGAAGATCGAAGAGAACCCGGCGGGAGAATGGCTGATCGATTTCGGCAAGAACTTCGTCGGCTGGCTGGAACTGAAGTTGCCGGCGGCGACCGAAGCCGGTGCGAATCTCCGCATCGACTACGCCGACTGGACTCCCGTGCCGGGGCGATGGGGCACCTACAACCAGCGTGACGAGTACGTGACCAAGGCCGGAGCGCAGACCATCCGCTCGCGGTTCAACTATCACGGCTTCCGCTACGCGCACATCACCGGACTGAAGCGAAGACCGGCGCTTGCCGACGCCACGGGCCACCTGATCCGGACCGGCTACGCTCGCGCTTCCGAGTTCGAGTCGTCCAACGACCTGCTGAACCGGATCTACCGGACCGTCAACTGGACCTACGAGAACCTGAGCCTGGGCGGATACGTAGTGGACTGCCCGACACGCGAGCGGCTGGGCTACGGAGGCGACGCCGGGACGTCGCTGGAAACCGGGCTGCTCAACTTCGACACCGGCGGTCTCTACAGCCGGTGGGCCGACAACTGGCGCGACGCGCAGGCGCCCGACGGCGATCTGCCCTACACCGCGCCCAACTACCAGGACCAGGGCGGCGGCGGTCCCATGTGGTGCGGCTTCGTGGTGACCATGCCCTGGCAGGTGTACCTGACCTACGGCGACAAGCGCGTGCTCGAGCGCAACTACCCGATGGTCCGGAAGTGGCTGGATTTCGCCGAGTCCAAGACGGTGGATCACATCCTGGAGCCGTACCTCAGCTACGGGATGAAGATGGCGCAGTGGAACTACCTGGGCGACTGGGTCACGCCCGAACGGCGCGGCGGCATCGACCCCGCACGGCACCCGGTGAGCGCGAAGTTCATCAACAACCTGCACTACCTCTACACCCTGCAACTGGCGGCCCGGATGGCCGGCGTTCTGGGCAAGGCGGAAGACGCCTCCCTGTACGAACGGCGCGCGGCCGCGCTCTCGCGCACGCTGCACGAGAAGTTCTGGAATCCCTCCACCGGCCTTTACGCCACCGGGGAACAGCCCTACCTGGCGATTCCGCTGCTGCTCGGCGTGACTCCCGCGGAACTCCGGCCGCGCGTGAGCGAGACCCTGGAAGAGACGATCCTGGTGAAGAACAAGGGCCACATCGACGCCGGCATGCACGGCACTTACTTCCTGCTGAAGTATCTGATGGAGCAGGACCGCAATGATCTGATCTTCACCATGGCGAATCAGACCACGTTCCCGAGCTGGGGCGACATGCTGCGGCAAGGCGCCACAACCATCTGGGAAAGCTGGTCGGGCGGATCGCACATCCACGACTGCCTCATCTCGATCGGCTCCTGGTTCATCCAGGGCGTCGGCGGCATTCGCATCGACGAAGCCTCGCCCGGCTTCCGGCATTTCGTGATCCAGCCGGGAGTGGTGGGCGATCTGACGTTCGCACGCGCGAATTACCGCTCCATCCACGGCGAGATCGCCAGCCATTGGCGGATCGAGAAGGGGACGCTGAAGCTCGATGTGACGGTGCCGCCCGGAACGACGGCCACGGTCCTGCTGCCGGGCGACGGCCAGGCCCGCGCCATACCTGCTTCACCGCACGTGAAGCCCGCGGGCAGACGGGGCGGACGCGCGGCGTTTGAGGTTGCCTCCGGGCATTACTCCTTCGAGGCAACCCTGCCGCCGGTCAATGGGCGGCGCGTTCCTTGATGAGCCAGACCTCGGCGACCTGACAGCCGCGGCCGGCGCCGCCCCCGCCCGGCGTGCGGTTCCACTCCAGCGTCAACTCGCCACCGCGCGTGGCCTCCGGCGGCACGGCGTACTCGAGCACCTCGTAGGGCCGTTCGAGATAGCCGTGAATCTCGTGCTTCCCGTTGGCGCGCAGGCGCAGCGGGCCGGCTCCGTAGACAACCCGCACCCGGTAGCGCGCCGCGGGATCGAGTCCATCGTATTTCATCCGTAGCGGCTGCTCGTAGAGCGTCATGGCGTGGTCCCACCAGGACTTCGGCCCCGTCCGCCGGTTGTCGAAGTACATCAGGGGGCCGCGAAAATACTGCGGGTCTTCGGCGAAGCCCGGGCCGGGGACCAGGTGGGGCTGCTGCCGCGTGTTGCCAAGGTCGTCGTGGAATCCGCCGGGACCGGGGTTGGTCCAATTGACCAGCGCGTCGATCGCGGCGAGCCGTTTGGGCTCATCGGCAAGCTTCCGGATGCGTGCGAACTGCTCCAGCAGCCACTCCCGGCTGTTGAGCGGCACGTCGATGGTGTCGAGGTTGGCGCCACGTCCCACGGCGATGGCTTGGTAGCGGGGCACACTCAGTTGCATGCGCAGGCTCTGGAACAGGGCCTCGGCCAACTCGAACACCCGCGCGCGCAGATCGGCCGCAACGCGTTGCGCATGCGCCTGTTCGAGAACCGCCTCGGCCGCCTCCATCGCCGCCAACGAACCCGTTTCGGGCGCGGCCCGCAGGCGCTCCATCGCCCGCTGCTCGAGCCCATCCTCGTAGAGCGCGCGGCTCTGGGTGTAGGCGTCGTAGTAGGCGCGGTAGAGCGCCTGCTGAAAGCGCCAGTTCAGCCGCATTCGGGGCGTGGCCGTCTTCTCCATGGCCTGGAACTGCTGGAGCGTGGCGCGGATGCCGCCGTTGGTCACGGCCGGCCCGCGCCAGTTCCGCTCGAGAGCCAGCAGGCCTTGCGCGAAGTCGTCAGCGTGGCCGGGCGAAATGAAGTAGCGGCCGTAATCGCGCAGAATTTCCATCACCGGCGTCTGCGCGTTCCAGCCGAGGCCGCTCCAGATCATCTTGTTGACGTCGTCGTTGGCGCCTTCCGAATAGGTGATGAACCCGACGGTGTGCTTCTGGAGCAGGCGGAAGACGGCCGCCTGGTCCACGGGCCGCGGATTGATCGTTTCGCGGCCCAGCGGGAAGGCGAACGCCGCGTCCCAATCCGGCACCGGGTACTGGCAGGAGCGCGTGTGCGTGATGTCGGGGTAGTGGCGGATGGGATACTCTTTCGGCAGCCGGCGGCGCAACTCGGCCAGCGGAATGCGCACCTGCGGGCCGAAGACGATGCCGCTCATCCATGCCGGGCGCGCGGCCATCACGGCGAAGAAGTCCTCGATGTTCGCCGCGTCCCAGCCCTGGGGCGCCAGCCACAGTTGCGCCTTGGGATGATAGCGGCGCAGGTTGGCGGCCTGTTTCTCCAGCAGCGGGAACAGGATTTTCAAGGGCGTGTGGCCGGGGTCGCCGGCGGGCACGAACACGGCGTCGACACGCGGCAGCTTGCGGAACACCTCGCCCCATTCCCCGAGGGCGAACTCCACCGTCTTGGGATCCGCGTAGTCCTTGTCGAGCGCGGGATACCAGATCCAGACATCGAGCCCGTAGCCGGCGGCGAGCTTCGACATGCCGATCATCGTCTCCATCGGCGGGGCGGGAAAGTGCGGGCTGTCGGCGTCGTCGTCCGATCGCGGCGGGATCAGTTCGATGGCATTCGTGCCAAAGACGGCCAGGTCGCGGATGTACTGCTCCCACACCGCCAACGACCAGCCGTCATACGAGTTCGTCTTGGGCCGGTAGCCGAGCTGATGGCCGCGCAGCCGCGTCTCGGGCGCGGTGGCGACGGCGTAGTTCGCATCGAGAAGCACCTGCCCGCGGCGCATCTCCATCTTTCGCAGCAGGTGGCCGACGCCGAACAGCACGCCGCGCGAATCACGCCCCGCGACGGTGACTGTCAGCGCGGGCGACCGGACAACTCCGTTGCGGAAACCCTCGGGACGCGATTCCGGCGCTGCACTCCCGGCTGCGCCCACCCGGCCGATGACGATGGCGGGCGCAGCCCCGGCCGGCCGCGTCGTCACCACGTCCCAGCGGATGCCCGTGCGGCTCTCCACTTCGTCGCGGAGCAGGTTGACGGCGGCCGCCTCCGGCGAGGTCAGGGCAGCGCCGGTGACGATGAGGGCGCGCGTCAGGTCAACGCGCTCCGGCGCGGAAACTGCGAAGGCGGCGGCCGACAGCGCCAGGCAAATCAGCGCGAATCTGCTCATCTACAAATGATAGAGCATCAAGTAGACCACCACCCCCGTCACGGAGACGTAGAGCCAGAGGGGCAGCGTCCAGCGGGCCAGGGCGCGGTGGCGGTCGAAGCGGCCCTTCAGCGCGCGCGCCAGCGTCAGCAGCGCCATCGGCGCGACCGCGGCGGCCAGCACCGTGTGCGTCAGCAGGATCGACAGATAGACGGCGCGGATCGCACCCGCACCCTGGAATCGCACCGAGCCCACCTGCGCGTGATAGACCAGGTAACTCGCCAGGAATAACACCGAGGTCGTGAACGCGGCCAGCATCACCCGGCGGTGCTTCTGAGGCTCTCCGCGCCGGATCAGTACCCAGCCCCACACCAGCAGCGCGGCCGAGACGGTGTTGAGGATCGCGTTCAGCGCCGGCAGATCGCGCACGCTCATCCGGCCTCCCCCTGGCGGCGCGCGGCGGCGGTCGCCATCCCCAGCAGCACCAAGCCGCACGCCAGCGTGAAGGCGATGTTCCAGCCCAGGCGCGCATCGGCGGCGCGCGGGTCGAGCAGGCCGCGCAACGCGTCGAGGGAATAGCTCAGCGGGTTCAGCCGCATCAGCCACTGCATCCAGCCGTGGGCACCGGCGGCCGGAAACAGCGCCCCGGAGATCATCCACAGCGGAAACAGCAGCAGGTTGATGATCGCGTGGAATCCCTGCGACGAGTCGACCTTCCAGGCGACCAGGAATCCCAGCGCCGTGAAGGCAAACGAGATCAGGAACAGCACTCCGGCCGCGCCCGCCAGCCCGGCCGCCGACGGGCGCAAATCCGTCACCGGCAGAAACAGCAGGAAGGCCGCTCCCTGGAGCCACGCCAGCAGGCTCGCCCCGCCCACCTTGCCCAGCACCATGGCAAGCCGCGGCGCCGGCGACACCAGCATCGAGAGCAGGAAACCCTCGCGCCGGTCCTCGATCAGCGACATCATCGAGAAGACGGCCGAGAACATCACCGTCAGGATCAGGGCGCCGGGGAAGAAGGCCGCCAGGTCGCCGAACCCGGACCCGATGGCGAGCCAGAAGACCAGCGGAAACGCCACGAATCCGAGAACGCGCGACTTCTCGCGCCAGAAGCGGATCAGCTCCCGCCGCACAAGAGCGAAGGCCGGCAACCAGAAGGAGCTATGTGGTCGGTCCAGGGGAGTCTTTACCTCGGCCAGAGTTTTGCCTCATCATCGTAGCACTACCATGTTTCGCACCACGGTTGTGACCTTCTCTTTCTATCTGATGACGTTGGGCCTCTGCGCGGCTCAACTTCGCGTGGCGGCGTTTCGCGCCGACGCCTCCCCGGCCTTGGGCGAACCGCTGATCTGGGTGACGCCGGCGGCGCGCATCGCCGATCCGCTCTGGGCCAAGGGCGTCGTGCTGGAGGCCAGCGGCCTCCGTTACGTAGTCTGCGCCCTGGATTGGTGCGGCGTGGGCGGGAGCACCCACCGCATGTTCCGCCAGAAGCTGGCCGAAGCAGCGGGAACCCAATTGTCGCGGGTGGCGCTGCACACGGTCCACCAGCACGCGGCGCCCTACATTGACGGCGACGCGTTTCCCCTGCTGGCGCGACTGCCGAATCCCCCGCTGCGCATGAGCGAGAAGTGCTTCGCCGAGGTCACCGGCCGCATGGCGGAGGC
>CAYOTD010000171.1:0-8772 GCA_964406685.1 uncultured Solibacteraceae bacterium
CGAAGAGGCGGGGAAGGATTACGCCGGCTGCTGCTACGACGCCGGCAACACGGCGCACGTGCTGGAAGACCCGATGGAGGCGCTGGAGATCCTGGCGCCTTACGCCGTTTCCTCGCACTTCCGCGACACGGCGGTGTTCGAGCGGCCCGACGGCGCCGCCTTCCAGTGGCTGGCGCTGGGGGACGGCTGCGTGGGGATCGAAGCGGTCATGCGGCGCTTCCGGCAGTTGTGTCCCACGCTGCCGATCCAGCTCGAGGTCATCACCGGGCGCCCGCCGTATCCGCTTCCGTATCTGAAAGAGGATTTCTGGAAGGCGTTTCCGAAGAAGAGCGCCGCCAGCTTCGCGCGCTTCGCCGCCCTCGCCAAGAAGGGCCAGCCGTTCCTGGGCGCGATGATGATCCCTCCCGGGGGCAAGCAGCCGCAGGAGTACGACGCGGCGGTGAAGGCGCAGCAGCGTTTCGACCTGGAGCGCAGCGTGCTGTTCGCGAAGAAGGTCCTGTGGTCGTAGGCGTCGACCTGGGGGGGACGAAGATCGCGGCGTCGGTGGTGGATGCCGAGGGCCGAATCCTGCATCGCGTCAAGCGGCCGGCCTCGAAGGACGTCGCCGAGCTGGCGGAAGCGGCGGAAGAGGCCGTGCGCGCGGCCCGGATGGAGTGGGGGGCGATCGAGGGCGTGGGGCTCGCCATCCCCGGCATCTACTTCGCCGATAGCGGCCGCGCCTGGGCGCCGAACGTGTGGGGCATGGACGAGATCGAGTTGCGCGGACAACTGGCACCGCTGGTGCCGACGCCGCTGGCAATCGACAGCGACCGGACCGCATACGTGCTGGGAGAGCAGTGGATGGGCGCGGCGCGCGGCGCCGGCGACGTGGTGTACCTGGCCGTGGGCACGGGCATCGGCGCGGGGATCCTCGCCGGCGGCCGGGTGATTCGCGGTAAGTGCGGCATCGCAGGGGCGGTGGGCTGGTTCACGCTCGACCCGCGCGAGGGCAGCTTCGAAGCGCTGGCCGCGGGCCCGGCGGTGGCGCGGCGGGCCGGCAAGGAGAGTGCGGAGCAAGTGGTGGAGGCCGCGCGCGGGGGCGATCCGGCGGCGCGCGCGGTGCTGAATGAAACCGCCGATTGGCTGGCGCGGGGCATCGCCAACCTGATCAGCACGTTCAACCCGGAGTTGGTCGTGCTCGGGGGAGGGCTGATGCAGGCGGGAGATCTGATGATCGGCCGCATCCGCGAGCAGACGCCGCGCTGGGCGCAACCGCTGGCGGCGCGCCGGACGCGCATCGAGCTGACGCAGTTGGGCGAGGACGCGGGACTGCTGGGCGCCGCGCGACTGGCCTTGTCAAAACGGCTACACTCAGACTGATGTCAGCCGAACAATACTACAACGCGATCACGGGGATTCTGGGAAGGATCCACGAAAGTCAACGGGGAACCATCGGCCAGGCGAGTGAAGCCATGGCCGAAGCCATCGCCAAGGGCAAACGCGTTTACTTCTTCGGGAGCGGCCATTCGGTCATTCCCGTTCAGGACGTCTTTCCGCGCTACGGGAGCTTCGTCGGACTGTTCCCGCTCTACGACCCGCGCCTGATGTGGTCCAATGTCGTCGGGCCGGGCGGGGCGCGCGAACTGCTTTGGCTGGAGCGGAGGGAAGGCTACGCCGAGCAGTTTCTTCAGAGCTATCCGCTGGAAGCCGGCGACTGCATGGTGGTGTTCTCGCACGGAGGGCTGAATGCCGCTCCGATCGAGATCGCCATGCTGGCGCGCGAGAAGGGGCTCACGGTAATCACGATCTCCTCCCACGTGAACGCCGACACCCGCCAGGCCACGCATTCCTCGGGGAAGAAATTGCGCGAGGTGGCTCACGTCGCCATCGACAACTGCGCGCCGCCGGAGGATGCCCTGGTCGACATCGGGCAGATCGAGAAGGTCGCCGCCAGTTCCACCATGACGGCGGTCTTCATCGTGATGTCGCTGGTGGCTGAGACCGGAGCGCGGTTGGCCGCGCGGGGGGTGCATCTGCACACCTTTGTGTCTCCCAACGTGGCCGGGGTCGAGAAGGACCACAACCAGAAGGTCTTCGAAGAGTTCACGCG
This sequence comes from uncultured Solibacteraceae bacterium, assembly GCA_964406685.1. Taxonomy (GTDB): domain Bacteria; phylum Acidobacteriota; class Terriglobia; order Bryobacterales; family Bryobacteraceae; genus JACQZT01. The sequence goes on from CAYOTD010000171.1 coordinate 2,090, forward strand.
GCGGTGGTTTCCGCGATAGCTACCGGTGGAGTTTGGGCTCCTCCCACTGGTAGGTGCGGAAGGGGGAAGCCGGCAGGCCTTCGGCGTTATAGAGGTTGCACTCGGGGCTTTCAGCCCAGGCGTAGCGGGCGGCCGCCGGTTGCGGCACGCCGGGGCTGGATACGACGATGCTGGCGCCGTCGATGCGCGCTTGCGCGGGGACGAAGTTGCGGTCGCGGCCGGCGATTTCGAAACCCTTGAGGTCCCCGCCCTTGGCCACCAGGCCGCCGCCCACCGAGTCAAACCACAGCCGCAGTTGGCCGCCTTCAACAGCGGCCTGGCGATACAGCGGGCCGGAGTGGACGATCTTCTCGCCGTAGGCCACCGCGCGGGCCGCCAGGCCCAGGCGCGCGCCGACATCCTGCTTGTTGGTCGGATGGATGTCGCTGGGGTTGCCGATATCGATGGTCACCGCCATGCCGGTGTTGGCCATGCGCAGCGTCATGGTTTGCGCTTCGCGCAGCTCGGGCCACTGGCTGTCGGGAACGTTCTTGCCGTAGTTGGCCAGTTGCACGAACAGGAAGGGGAAATCGCCCTGGCCCCAGGAGTCGCGCCAGTTCTGAATCATGGCCGGGAACAAGCGGCGATATACGTAGGACCGCTTGCGGCTGGCGTTGTTCTCGCCCTGATACCAGATGGCGCCGCGGATGGCGTAGGGGGTCAGCGGAGCGATCATGGCGTTGTACAATCCGCCCGGCATTGCCTGCGAGTTGGCCGGATCGACCGGAGTCCGGGGACGGGTGGGCGGGGCGGTTCCGCCGGCCCTGGCTTTGGCGGCGGCGGCTTCCCACTGCTTGAGTGCGAACGAATAGCGATCGGCCGCATCGCCATAGCCTTCGATCGACTTGCCCCAGTCGGAGAAGACCGAGATCAGGGCGGGGTCGGCGGCGAGAGCGGTCACAGCGGTCCAGGCCTCGGCCGAGGTGCCGCCCCAGGCGGTCTGGATGATGCCCACCGGCACATTCAGCTTCTGCTGGAGGTAGCGTCCGAAGAAGTAGCCTACGGCGGAGAAATCGGGCACGCTCTGGGGCGAGGAAGCCGCCCATTCGCCTTTGACGTCGTCCTGCGGCGAGTGCGCCACTTTGAGCGCAACGCGGAACAGGCGGAGGTTGGAGTTGGCGGCCGAAGCGATCTCCTGCTGCGCGTTGTCCGACCTGGCCACGGTCCAGCCCATGTTGGACTGGCCCGAGGCGATCCAGACGTCGCCCACGAGAACGTCCTTGACGGCGATCGTGTTGTTGCCCCGCACGGTCAACTCGAACGGACCGCCGGCGCCCGACGGCGGAAGGAAGACAAACCAGCGGCCGAGGTCGTTGGTTTCGGTCTTCACCGTCTGGCCGCGGAAGGCGACCGTGACGGCCTCGCCGGGATCGGCCTTGCCCCAGATGCGGACGGGTATGTCGCGCTGGAGCAGCATGTGGTCCGAGATCACGGCGGGAAGCTGCACATCGGCGCGCAGGGCGGCGCCGGCCAGCAGGAGGGCGGACAACAACAGGCGGTTCTTCATGAATCCTCTGGGGACGATGATACACTAGCGGCAACGTGCGCACCCAATGGCTGAGCCGGGCAGCCTACTCCGGCATGTTCGTCTTCGGCATCGTGATGGCGCTGCTGGGGGCGGTGCTGCCGCTGGTGGCGGGGCGGGTGGGGTTCGACCTGGGGCGCGCCGGCGATCTGTTCCTGGTGATGAACCTGTGCCAGTTGGCCAGCGTGCTCGGCCTGGGTTGGCTGACGGATCGTTTCGGCAAGCGGCTGCCTTTCGTCGGCGGGGCGTTCTGCGTGGCCGGCGCCGCGGCCTTGATCGCAGTGTCGCGCGACTACGCCGCGCTGGCCGGCGCCATTGCGCTGCTGGGGGTGGGCGGGGGCGCGCTGAACGGCTCCACCAACGCCCTGATTTCAGACCTGCACAGCGAACCGGCGCGCAAGAACGCGGCGCTGAACCTGCTGGGGGTGTTCTTCGGGATCGGCGCGCTGTTCCTGCCCTTCCTGATCGGCAGCCTGCTGAACGCGTTGGGATTCGAGATGATCCTGCTGGTGGCGGCCATCCTGGCGGGGGGAGCGGGGCTGTTCTACCTGATGCTGAAGTTCCCGGCGCCGCCGCGGCGCGAGGGCGTACCCTTGGGCGAAGCCGTGCGGCTGGCGCGCGATCCAATGATCCTGGCTTTCGGGTTGCTGCTGTTTTTCCAGTCGGGCAACGAGTTCATCCTGGGCGGATACGCGACGAGTTTCCTCACGGCGGAGTTGAAGCTGCCCATGGCGGCGGCTTCCTACCTGCTGGCGCTGTATTGGACTTCGATCATGCTGGCGCGCATCTACCTCAGCCGTTTTCTGCTGCGCGCGCGGGGCGAGACCACAGTGATGGCCAGCGCGCTGGCCTCGGCCGCCGGAGTGTTGCTGTTTGTGACGGCCTCGGGCGCGTGGATGGCGGCGGCCGCGCTGATCCTGATCGGCGCCGGGTTTGCGAGCATCTTTCCGACGACGCTGGGGGCGGCGGGAGCGCGCTACGCGGGCCGGTCGGGCACGGTGTTCGGGATTCTGATCGCCATCGCGCTCACCGGGGGGATGACGCTGCCCTGGCTGGTGGGGCAACTGGCGCGCGACCATGGGTTGCCGCGCGCGCTGCTGGTGGCGGCGTTCAACGCCGTCATGATCTTCGGCGTGCAACTGCTGCTGCGCGCCAGGGGGAAGTAGATGGCGCTGCCGGGGCGGCTTCGCGTCAAGCTCAGCACGGAGGCGGCGGGGTGGATCGCGCTGACTCCGGTGGTGGCGCAGGAGATGTCCATCGCGGAGTTGGCGGAGGTGATCGTGAAAGTGACGGGCAAAGACGCGGAGCGGGTTCGGGGGATTTTCAAGCGCGGCTCGTTCACCAGCGGGGCTACGCGGTTTCGCTGGGAACCGGTTATCGCCGAGGCGGGCGAGGTTGAGGCGCTGCCGGCTTTGCTATCATCTCCCTCAGGGGCTCAGGATGTTGGAGATCAAGGCGGTCCACCGATTAGAAGAGATTGAAGGCGTGCTGCGGCGCGTGCTTCAGCGGCACGGCGCCGTATTGCACGGCGTAGGCCACATCGGACACGTCTTTCCCCCCGGCGGGATACCGCAGGCGGCCGACGCCTACATCTACACCATCTGCCATGCCGAGCTGTACGCTCCGTTGCTGGCGGCCGATATCCGCTTCGCGGCGCATCTGCCGTGCCGGATCGCGGCCTGGAGCCAGGGCGGGGCGGTGACGCTGGCCGCCGCTTCGCCGCGCGAGGCGTGCCGGCTGTTGGGCCGGGGCGACCTGGAGCGGCAGGCGGAACCGCTCGAGCGCCTGCTCGAACAGGTGCTGGAGGAAGCGGCCAAGCCCGCGCCGCACGCCGCCGCCGCGGCGCCGCACGCCACTTCGGGAATCGGCGCGGTGGAGGGGCAGGTGAGCGCGCGCGGTGCGATCCCGCAGCGCATCGACCGCTGCGGCACCAAGATCGAAGACCTGGCCGGCACGGGCGAATACGACGCCGCCGGAGGGTGAGCCGCCCGGCTTTCGCGCGTAGTATACTGGTCCGCCGTTGAGTGGAAAGGACCCTCATGCTGCCCGACTACATCGCGAAAGCCGTACCCAACCCTACTTCGAACCGCGCCCCCTGGTTTGCCAACACCGCGCCCAGCTACGCGGGGGTGTTCCTGTGGGTGGTCTTCTATATGCAACTGGCGGTGGGCACCCTGGACCGCGCCAACCCGTGGCTGCTGGTGGGAGCGCTGGTGGTGGCCGGCGTTCTCAGCTACAAGCTCTACTACTACGTGCCGGGCATGTTGGGCATGAAGACCGGCTATCCGCTGTACGTGGTGGGGAGTTCGACCTTCGGCACCCTGGGCGGTTACGTGATGCCGGGGCTGCTGATGGGGTTGCTGCAAATCGGCTGGTTCAGCGTGGGCACGTTCGTGTCGACGAATTTCATCCTCAACGGACTGGGCATTCCTGCCGGGCCCGGCTCGCTGCCTTTCCTGGTGGTGGCGGCGCTGTGGACCTACATCATGGGCTACGTGGGGGTGAAGGGCATCGGCTACGTCTCCAAGGTTTCGCTGTACCTCAACGCCATTCCGGTGCTGATGGTGCTGATCGTGATGTTCCAGACGGCGGGCGGCGTGGCGCGCTACACTCCCGCGCAGTCGGATTCCTACGGCGCCTTCATGCTGGTGGTGGCGGCTGCCATCGGCTTCTTCGCCACGGCGGGCGCGGCGGGGGCCGACTTCGGCATGAATAGCCGCCACGAGGGCGACGTGGCGAAGGGCGGCTGGGTGGGCATCGCGGCGGCGCTGGTGTTCGCCGGGGGACTACCGATGCTTTCGGTGGCGGGCGCGCACGGGCTGAATCCCAACCTGGCGAGTTTCAGCTACGACGCGGTCATCGCCAGCATGGGCGGGTTCCTGGCGCCGGCGATGTTCTTCCTGTTCGCCGTGGCCTCGATCGTGCCGGCCTGCGTCTGCGCCTTCATCGCCGGCAACAGTTTTGCCACCATGCTGCCGGGTGTCCCGCGGATGGGTTCGAGCATGGCGGGAGTGACCATCGCCATGATTCTGGCCGTGACCGGCGCCGCCGCCGACCTGATCGGCTTTTTCTCCATCGTGGGGGCGTCGTTCGGCCCCATCTGCGGCGCGATGACGGCGGACTACCTGCTGTCGGGGCGCCGGTGGGCCGGCCCGCGCAAGGGCATCAATTGGGCGGGCTACATCGCCTGGGCGGTGGGCTTCGTGGTGGGCATCGTGCCCTTCCTGCCGCTGTCGCCGGAGTTGAAGAGGATGGCGCAGCCGGCCGTGGTGTACAGCTACTTGACGGGGTTCGCGCTGTACTGGATTCTGGCGAAGATCGGGCTGGAACCGGAGATCGTGCCGCTGGAAACCGCCGGCGCGCCGGCGGGGAAGGCGCCGGATCCGGCGGCGAAGACGGCTTCGGCGGCGGCGGACGCTGAGTAGAACTCAAAGCCGGCCCGGAGGCCGGCCTGCAAACCTGGGGGTTTGCCCCACTCTCCGGATGGTAAAATCGATTTCTTCTGATGGAATCCTATACTCGTAGATCGTTTATCGGCGCGGCGGCGGCCACCCTGGCGACGGCGCGCTCCTACGCGCAGGTTGCCGGCGCCAACGAGCGGTTGCGGATCGGGGTGATCGGCTGCGGCGGCATGGCTACCGGCCATATGAACCAGCTTGTCCGGATGAAGGACTCGGACAACCTGGAAATCCTGGCGGTGTCGGATCTGTACGACAAGCGCGCCCAGGCGGCGGCGAAGCTGACCGGCGGGCAGATCGTCAAGGACTACCGCCGGCTGCTGGAGAACAAGGACATCGACTACGTTCTCATCGCCACTCCCGAGCACTGGCACGCGCAGATCAGCCTGGACGCGGCGGAGGCGGGCAAGCACATCTACTGCGAAAAGCCGATGACCCGCACCGTGGCGCAGGCCAAGAAGGTCGTCGCCAAGGTCAAGCAGAAGGGCGTCAAGATGCAGGTCGGCGTCCAGGGGATGTCGGACGAATCCTACGAGACGGCTAACAGGTATATCCGCGAAGGCGCCCTGGGCAAGGTGGTCCTGGCCCAGATCGACTACTCGCGCAACCAGGTGGGCGACTTCTTCGCCTATCCCCTCGACCCGGACGCCAAGCCGGGGGTGAACCTGGACTGGAAGACGTGGCTAGGCCCGGCTCCGAAACGTCCCTGGGACCCCTATCGGTTCTTCCGCTGGCGCTGCTATTGGGACTACTCCGGCGGCATCGCCACCGACCTGTTCGTCCACCGCGTCACGCGCATCATCAAGGCGCTGGGACTGACGTTCCCGGATAGCGGCGTGGGCACGGGGGGCAAGTTCGAGTTCACCCAAAGCCGCAACGAGATTCCCGATACGCTCAGCTTCCTGCTCGACTATCCGGGCGGCCCCACCGTGGCGCTGGTCTCCTCCCTGGCCAACGACACCCCGGTGGGCCACCTGCTGCGGGGCCACAAGGCGACGCTGGAGTTTACGCCCAAGGGGTTCCTCATCCGCCCGCAGCGCCTCTTCGCCAAGGACGTGAAGGAGATCGTCTACGAGAAGAAGGGCGCCGAGGACGTGCGGTTGCATCACCGCAACCTGCACGCGGCCATCCGCCGCAACGAGCCGCTCAAGTGCGACTGCATGTTGGGATATTACGGCGTCGTGGCGGTGGAGATGGGCCTGGAGAGCTTCCGCCGGCGGAAGTACATGAAGTGGGACAAAGCGAAGGAACGCGTCGTCCCGGCCTGATCCCTAAAGAACGTCCCCCCGGCGCCCGATTAGGAAAGAGAGGGGGACTCTTACGCCCAACCCTCGAGAGCGAAACTCGAACGCGGCGCAAGCGGGACGGCTGCTCGTTGTGGACGACGAGCCGAAGGACACGAACGCTCTGGCACAGCGGCTGGCGCAATCGGGGTTCGCGGTGGATTGGGCCGGCGACGGCGACAAGGCGCTGGAAGCTCTGAGGGAGCGGGAGATCGACCTGGTCCTTCTGGACTCGATGGCGTCGGGCGCCAGCGGCATCGAGATTCTGCGCTTGCTGCGAGCCACACAGGACTCGCCGCGGCCGCCGGTCATCCTGATGACGGCGCCGGGGGACAGCGCCAAGATCGCCGAGGCGCTGGAGGTGGGCGCCGACGACTA
>CAYOTD010000172.1:0-8767 GCA_964406685.1 uncultured Solibacteraceae bacterium
CACCTGGTCGGCGAGGGTCTGGAACGCCAGGCCGCGATAGGCGGCGGCCAGGGCGCTGGAGACGGCCTCACTCGGCCCGCCGGCCTCCTGCGCGTCCAGAAAGATCCGGATGGCTTCCTCGAAACGCCGCTTCAGCAGGCTGTCGTAGCCGCGGAACGGGATCAGGCCCCCGGAGGCGGGCTCCAGGCGGCGGGGGATGTGATAGCGATGGATGGCGTAGAGAAACAGCAGCGCCCGCACGCGCTCGTACAGGTTCTCGCTGGCGCGGCGGAACTGTTCCAGCTCCTCGCACTCCGCCGCCAGCCAGTCCAACGAGGCGTCCTGGCAACAGGCGTCGAGCGAGCGGTCGCGGATCTCCGCCTCGGCGGCCGTCAGGATGGATTTCAGTTCGCTCATGCCGGTCCGCTACTTTCCGTTTCGGTCCATCTCGCGCTGCGCCAGCAGCTCGACCAGCCGCGCCAGCACCTCGGCCCGGTCCGTGCCCGCCAGGGCGAGCGCCAACTGCGCTGTGAGCAAACCATAGCGGTTTCCGAGGTCGAAGCGCCGGTCCGCCTCGCGCAACGCCAGGTACTTCTCCCGGCGCGCCAGTTCCGACAGCGCCGCCGACAGCGTGACTCCGCCGGCCGCCTTCGCCAACATCTCGCCCAACAACTCCATCACGGTGGGCGTCAGCACGTGCATGCCGAAGAAGCACAGATAGTGGCCGGCGCGCAGGCCGGGGACCACCAGCCGCTGCTCGGCTTCGGTGGGAGTGGGCTTCTCGATCACCGTATCGATCCGGTAGAGATCCTCGCGGCCCGCCACCGGCTGGCCGCCCACGGCGCCGAAGTGGGGCAGCAGCGACTCGCGCGTCGGCTGCACCGCGGAAACCGAGCAGGCCTCGGCGCCCGCCAGTTCCACCAGGCGCCGGGCGCAGCCGTGCTCGCCGGCCGCCACGTAGATGTGGTCCCCCACCAGATGCAGGAATGCCTCCTCGCCGACCGCCGCACGGGCGCGAAAGACGGCGTCGCCGTATCCGCGCGGCTCGACCTGGTGCACGAACCGCAGCCGGCCGCCGTGTTCTCCGGCGACCTGCGCGAACCCCTTCTCGTCGCCCGGCTGCACCACGAGGCAGATCTCCTCGATCTTCGCCTTGACGACCTCTTCGATCAGGATGCGAAGGACCGGCTTCTCCACTCCGTCCCGGTCGATCAGCGTTTGCAGCGGCAGGGTCCGCTGCCGCGGTCCCGCCGCCGTGATTACAGCCTTTCTGACGCGCATTTTCGGCTCCCCGAGTACTTAGGATATACTCTCCTTCAGCGCGGAGTCGTGAGATTCCATTGGACCCGGAGAATCAGTTCATAGGCGGTTTCCAGATCCTCGCCCTGCTCGGCCGCGGCGGCATGGGCGCCGTGTACCGCGCCCTCGACCCCAAGATCGGCCGCGAGGTCGCCTTGAAAGTCATCCTGGCGGGCGAGGCCGCGGGCTTCGACAACGCGGGTGAGATGCGCGAGAGGTTCCGCCGCGAGGCGCGCGCGGCCGGCATCCTGTCGCACCCCAACATCGTCACCGTTCACGAGTTCGGCGAGACCGATTCCCAGCTCTACATCGTCATGGAGCTGGTGCGCGGCCCCGGCCTCGACAAGGTGCTCGAAGAGCGCGGCGTGCTCGACCTGGCCTTTGCCGCCGACGTCATCCGCCAGGCCGGCGCCGCGCTCGACTACGCCCACGCCAACGGTATCATCCACCGCGACGTCAAGCCCGCCAACATCATGATCGGCGAGAACGGCATCGTGAAGGTCGCCGACTTCGGTATCGCCAAGGTGTCCGCCGAGCCCACCGTCACCAAGACCGGCCTGGCGCTGGGCTCGCCCGTCTACATGTCGCCCGAGCAGATGCGCAACACCGGGCTGGACGGGCGCGCCGACCAGTTCTCGCTCGCCGCCGTGGCCTACGAGATGCTCACCGGGACCAAGCCCTTCCTGGCCGACACTCTGCCCGCCATCCTCCAGCGCATCCTGTTCGTGGAGCCGCCCGCGGCGCACACTCTGAATGCCCAGCTTCCGGAAAGCGTCAGCCAGGCCCTGAGCCGCGCCCTCTCCAAGGACCCGACGGCGCGCTTCCCGACCTGCGCCGAGTTTGCCGCCGCCCTGGTGGCGACGACGCCTCCGCCGTCACCTGCTCCCGCTCCCGTTCTCCGGCGCTCGGTCCTGATGCCAGTCCTGTTTGGCGCCGTTGCGGCCGGGGCCGGCGGCGTGGGTCTGTGGGCCTATCTGAAGAGCAGGCAGCGAAACGGTACGACGAAGCAGAAAGACTCCGGGGAGCCCAAAGGCCCGGCCGCGCCGCCGGAAGGCATGGTGCTGGTGACGGGAGGCGAAGCGTTGCTCGGCCAGGACCGCCATCCGGTAACCGTAGCCAGTTTCTACATCGACCGGACGGAGGTCACCAACCGCGCCTACGCGGAGTTCTGCCGCGCCACCGGGAAGCCTGTTCCCGCGGAGGAGGCGAGCGGACCGGGTCTGCCGGTGGTGAACGTCTCCTTTGACGACGCCCAGGCCTTCGCCCGCTGGGCGGGCAAGCGCCTGCCTACGGCCGCCGAATGGGAAACGGCCGCCCGCGGCCTGGATGGACGCAGCTTCCCCTGGGGCGACCGGATGATCGACGATGCGGCCAACCTCCCTCGCAGCGCGGAACAGGCGCGGGCCGCGATGCTGACTCCGGCCGATTCCTATCCCGCCGGCCGCAGCCCCTGCGGCGCGGTGAACCTTCTGGGAAACGTCTGGGAGTGGGTCGACGCGGAGATGCCGCCTCCGCCGCAGGCCGAGTTCGCCGCTTATCAGAAGGCTTTCGACGAGTTGAGCCCGCCGCTGACGCCGGACGAGCCCTTTCGCCAGGCGCGCGGCGGCAGTTTTCGCTTCTACGTCCCCGCGGATCAGGCGGCGGCGCTGGTCTACGACGCCAGCCCTGTGCCGGTGCGCGCCCGCAAGCCGGATATCGGTTTCCGCTGCGCCCGCGATATCGAGCGGTAAGGGGAATCAGCGCGGCAGGCGCGCCAGGATCATGTCGAACTGCTCCAGGTAGTTCTTGGCGTTGCGCGAGAGCTCGAGGTCGGGGTTGATCTCGATCATGCGCGCGTAGCTGGCCCGCGCGGCCACGGCGTAGTCGCGGCTTTTCGAGCGGTTGAACAGGTCGCGGTAGACGCTGCCCAGCAGGAAGTGGCCGATGGCGTCCTTGGAATCGTACTCCAGCGCCCGCTGGCAGTACTCTTCCGCGCGCAGTAAGTTGCCCAACTTGTGCTCGCAATCACACATACCAAGGTAAGCCAGACTGCGCTGGTAGGAGTAAGACTGCCTCCGGTCGGCGTGGCGCCGGCTTCCCAGGCCGAAACCGACAAAGTAATAGGCGAGTTTCTCGTGCGCGGGCGTGGAAAAATTAGTAAGTCCAAGATAGCCGCGGTAACTCTCCAGCGCCTGCGAGTACATGCCGGGCCGCAGGGACCGGTCCTTCTGCGCCGCCGCGGAGCGCCGCAGCGCGTCCGCCTTCCACAGCAGCGCCTGGTCGTTGGCGGGCCGCAGCTTCAAAGCCCGGTCCGCCGACTCGATGGCGCGGTCCCACACTTCCTTGTCCAGATAGGCGCGCGCCATGTGCGACCAGGCGACGTCGTTGCCGGGCTCCAGGCGGGTGGCCTCGGTCAACTGGCGGATGGCTTCGTCCGGGTCGCCCTCCTCGATCAGCGCGCCGGCGCACTGCACCCGCGCTTCGACGAAATCCGGTTCGATCTCCACCGCCCGCCGGAACGCGGCCAGGGCTTCCTTCGGTTCCGAGAGAAGCTGGTGCGCCAGCGCCAGGTCGTAGGCCGCCTTGCCGTTCTTGGGATCCTCCGTTAGGGCCTTGGAGAACAGCTCCCGCGCCTCCCTCAGATCCTTGGCCGACTGCCGGCCGGGGGCATAGGCCGCCAGCGGATTGAAAGTCGAGGTCCGCTTGTACAGCAGCTTTTCGCCGCGCTCCACCAGACCGATGGAGGACCGCTTGTACTCGCGCGCATACTGGATGCGAAGGGTCACCGGGCGCTGTTGCCCGGGCACGACCATCACTTCCTTGGTGTCCGGCTCGTACCCCTTGCGGACGCCCTTGACAGTGTGCGGCCCCGTGGCCAGGCCCGGAATCAAGAGCGGCGAGCCCTTGTTCACCTTGCCCACGAGTTTGTCGTCGACGTAGACTTCCACGCCGTCCATGTTCGTCTCGACCACCAGCGAGCCGAGGGATTCCTCCGGCGGAGGCGCCGCACCGGAGCACTTCAGGCTCAATCCCAGGACCATGTTCGGGTCGAAGTCGCCGCGTTCGTTGGGAGTCTGCGACACCCCCCGCTGCCGGGCGTAGCGCTTTACCTCGCCGCGCACATACTCGATCACCTCATCGGCGGTTACTAACCCGTCGCACGGGCTGCTGTCGGCGTTGCCCTGAATCCCCTGCACCAGAAAGTAAGAGAACAGGCCGAAGCCGGTCGACAGCGCCGGGTCCTCGTAACTCTTCTCGCGCTCGCGCGTCGCCGAAAACGTCAGAAAGGTCTTGGGTAACTGGCCGAACTGCGCATCCACGGCCTCGTCCGTGGTCTCGGGAGTGACCTTGCCCGAGTGGCAGGCGTCGGTGAGCAGCACTTTCCAGCGCGCCTTCACCCTCTCGCCCAGCACCTTGCCGAGCAGATCCATGGGATAGCCGGTCCCTTCCAGGTTGTGGGCGTCGACGTCCCAGGGCGCCAGGTATCCCCGGTTGCCCTTAACCACGCCGTGCCCGGCGAAGTACACCACCACCCGGTCGGGTTCGGCCGCCACCGACGGCAGCCAGTTCTCCAGTTCGCGCCGCAGGTTGGCCAGGGTGGCCTGCGGGCCGATCAGGCGGTGAACGTTCTCCGCGGGAAACGCTCCGCCCTGCTGGCTGATCAGGATGCGGTAGATCGCCTCGGCATCGCTCTCGGGAAAGCGCAAGTACTCGCTGGGGTCGAGCTTCTGGTACTTGCCGATCCCCACCACCAGCGCATAGCCGCGCGGAACCGCCGCTCCCCCCGTGCCCGCCCTGCGGGGCGACAGGCGGCGGACGCTGAGATCCCGCTCCTTCACCTCGGCCGGCGGCTGTTGCGCCAGGGCGATGGCGGCCGCCAGCGCTGCCAGCGTGCTAACGGTGCGCAATCCGAAACTCATAGACGATGACTCCCGTCGCCGAACCCTTGGCCGTGATCCGCGTCTGCCCGCTCTCGGGGCGGAAGGTGAGGTCGCGCGCCTTCAGCGCCGGCAACTCGGGCGGCGCGGGATCGGCCTTCGACAGCGGCCGCGGCCCGGCGCGCTCGTCCACGCAGATCCCGCGCGACTTCAGCGTCTGCTCGCGGCACCGCGGCAGCAGCGTCGAGGGCTGCCCCCCGGGCGCCGGCAATTCCGGCGGGCGCGATTCGATGGGCTTGGGGCTCACGATCCAGTACGTGATGTCAAAACCCGGCGTGCCGCCCACCACGAACGACCCCTTCTCGCCGGGCACCAGATACACCGGTCCCGGTTCCACGCGGCTCGTATGGCCCTGTTCCAGGCGCGGATGGAGCCACGCCGTCTCGCCGCTGGCCGACCGGTTCAATACATAAAGGTAGCCGGGCGAAAAAGTGCGAAAGCGGAAGCGGATCTCGTCGTTGGCCTGGAACACGGTGGCCGGATCCACCGCTTCCCACCGGCCCTCCTTGCGCAACTCCAGGCCGATCTCCACCGACGAGGTCTCCGGGGCGGCGGCCCCGAGCAATGCGGCAAACCACAATGCGGCCAGCATAGGAACCTACTTGTGCTCGATGCGAATCTCGGTCACCACGCGGTCCGACGGGCCACCGCCGGTGGAGGCATTCACCACGTAGACCGAGTTCGGCAGTTCGCCGGAGGCTTCCGGCTGGGCGATCTTCTTGATGCGCAGGTCGCGGCCCCTGAGGTCGCTGGCGAACCGCTCGACCTCCCGGTCGAGCCGCGCCATGGCCAGCATCACCGGCCCCGGCGCCGTGGTGGGCGCCGCCGGGCTGGTCACCTTGCCACCGCCGCGAATCGCGTCGTTGAGGTTGTACATCTCCTCCGGGTTGCGCGAGAGCACGATGAAGATACGCTCAACTCCAGGCGGGTCTTCGATCTGGAAGCAATGGCTGGTGGGCACGCGCACGCGCGTCCGTGCACGCACGATATTGGATTCCTCCGGCATCTCGGGCGAGGGCAGCAGCGGCTGCCACCGTCCGCTGGATCCCTGCGTCAGCACATAAAGGTAACCGGAGCGGTTGGATTCAAACTCCAGCGCCAGGCACTCCCCCCGGCGGAAGTTGCGGTCGGGATCGGTGGCGGCAGCCTTGCCGCTGGCCGGATCGATCAGCAGCACGTTGTAGCGCAGACCGAGGTTCTGCACCACGGGAATCACCGGGACGCCCGGCGCGGGCGTACGTGGCGGCGCCTTGGGCACGGGTGTCTTGGTCTTGGGGGGCGCCGCCGGGGGCTTGGCGACGGCCGCCGGCTTGGCGCTGGCCACCGGCGGCAGCTTGTCCTGGTCGGGCTGCTCGCGGTAGAACAACGCCCGCGCGGAAAGGCCGCCCTCGGCGGGCTGGCCCCAGCACAACACCGGAGCCAGCATCATCACGGGAAGAACTCTGGTTGCGCGCATCAGCAAGTACCCTCTATTGATAGGGTACCCCGATTGATACCCCCACCTGGCTGGAGAAATAGCTGAAGTCCAGTCCGCTGCCCTGGAGCCTGGCGGCCGTCGAGGAGGCGGCCGAGACGCTCAGGGTGCCCGGGATTGTCATGCTGAAGCCGCCCGCGCTGACCGTTGGGCTGGCCGGCAGCGCCAGCAGCACCCAGGAAGGCACCGTGAAGGTCCGGTCCGTGCTCTTGGCAATGCAGGTGAACATGGCGGTCACGGCCGACTCCACGCTGGCGCCGCTGAAGCTCATGCCCTGGATCTGCACGTGGCCGCTGGGATCCCCGCCGGTCCAGTTGATGGTGACGCCGGTGGCGCGGTTCACTGACGTGATGGCGGACTGATTGGTCCAAACCAGTTCCGGCGGCAGGGTGTGCTGCGCCGTGAACGCTCCCACGCCCGGACCTCCGGTTCCGGTGGTGGTGTACGTCCCTTGATCGAGGTAGTTGCCCGGGGTGGCGTTGCCCAGGGTCAGCGAATAGCTCAACAGGCCGCCGGATTCGCTGCGGTTCAGCGTCCTGGTCCCGTTGGGTCCCGACACACTGACGGCGCCCGCGTCCAGGCTCTGGTAGGTCAGCCCGGCCATGGGGTTGTACGACTGGCCGGCGAAGGTGTAGACCGTGCAGGAGCCGATGGCCGGATACTCGTACTGCGAGTTGAACACGGCCGCCAGGTTCCCGGTGACCTTCATGAACGACGCCGACGCGGTGTCGCTTTTCGTCGTCGTCGTGGTCGAGAACCCCGGTATGCCACTGGTGGACGTCGTCGTCTGCCGGGAGAGCGAGACGCCACCCGCCGTGTAGCTGCCCGCGGCCAGAACCCGCGCGTAGTCGCTCTGCGACAGGGCCGGGTTGGAGGGCGTGCACTGCCGCCCGCTGGCGGCAATGGGAATGGTCACCGTGTTGCTGACCAGGTTGCCGATCTTCATCACCACCGGCACGGCGCATCCCGCCACGTCCTGCGGCAGGGTGACGTTGATCTGGTCCGTCCCCGCGCAGCAGCCCGTCCGCCCGCGATACAGCACGCCGGCGGCTTTGCCCCCGACCAGGACCTCGAGGGCGACATTGGTCATGTCGCCGCCCAGCGGAGCAACGGTCTCGTCGTAAGTCACCGGGCCCAATCCCGTGGCCCAGAAGACCACGGTCTCACCCGGGTTGGGCGCGTTGGCCGGACCCACCACGCTGTTGTCGGCCAGGGTCGCCACCGCGTCGCCCGTGCCCCGCGAGTTCAGCGATACCAATCCCACATTGCTCTGCACCACGGTGATGGGAAACGTGGCGCCGGTCCGGCCGCTGTAAGTAACCGCCAGCGTCCCGGTGCCTACCGGTGTCCGCGAAGGCAGAATCGCGGCCACCTGTGTCGCCAGGGTGTAGACCATAATCGCGTCCACGCTGGTGCCGCTTACGGTGACCTTGACCGAAGTCCCCGACAGCGTTGTCTGCAACGGATAGGACGGCGCCTGCACCAGGGCAGCCGGGCCGAGCCCGCTGCCGTAGATCACGAAGATCGCGCCTTGGGCGATGCCGGCATTCGGCAACCCCGGCAGGATGTTGCTTGCCCCGTTAACCACGGAGGACACGGTGGGCTGGGCAAACGCCGCTCCCGCGACCAGAATTGTTGGAAGCAGGATTCGAAGCACACTCATACACTTATCCCCTTTGTTAATCGGCCGCTCCGGCCAGCCCTGGCACGCCCCCCGAGGAGCAGGGTGACCGCCCCTTCAGAGCGACTGCGATCTGCCGCAAGTTTACCACAGCCTCCGCGCTCGCTACGACTCCGTCGCCGCGAGGCCCGAGGCCGACAGGTTCGGGTCCCAGAGGACTTCCGGCACGCCCAACTGGAGATTCGCCCAGCGGCTGAACACGAACAGCGCGTCGCTGAGGCGGTTCAGGTAGGCCAGCGCCTCGGGCGGCACCGCTTCGGCGCCCGCCAGCGCCACCACTTGCCGCTCCGCCCGCCGGCAGACGGCGCGCGCCGCGTGCAGCTCCGCGTTCAGCCGCGATCCGCCCGGCAGCACGAACGACCGCAGCGGGGCGAGGTCGGCGTTCATGGCGTCGATTTCGCGCTCCAGCAGCGCCGT
>CAYOTD010000173.1:0-8767 GCA_964406685.1 uncultured Solibacteraceae bacterium
TGTGTAGCGGAAACTCTTCGCATCCGGCATCCACATGTCGGCCACCAGGAACCGCGCGGCCTTGATGATCGACTCCGCCGCCCGCTCGTCGCCCGTGGCCTCGTAGTACATGCGCAGTCCGGACATCAGCACTCCCACCATGAAGGCCACGTTGCCCATGTGACGCGGCCGGCAATCGCAGTGTCCGCGCGCCAGTTTCCGCCGCCAGCCGCCGTCGCCGGTCTGAAGTTCCAGGACCCGCTCGAACACGCTGTGGGCGAAGTTGAGATAGTACGGATCGCCGGTGGCGTTGTAGGCGGCCACGGCCAGGGTCAGCAGCCATCCTCCGTGACGGCAGGAGATCAGCTCGAAGTTGCGGCCGAGCGGACCGCAGTAGAGATCCGCCGTGCGCCGGGCGGTTTCAAGCGACCGCGCATCGCCGGTGAGGAAGTAGTAGTCGAAGTGTCCTTCCACAAAAGTGTGCGAGGCCGTCATGTCTCCGCTTTCCGCCATGAGCGGAACGGCGTGGCCGGGAAAATACCCACCGGTGTGTCCCACCTTGTGCTCCCACACTCCTCCGGAGCGCAGCGGGTTGCCGTGATGATGCACGGTGTCGACGTCGCGGCTGTGCCACTCGGCCTGCTCGCCGGCGCGGAAGTACCGCCAGTCGCCGGTGCGCGCGAACTGAAGAAACAGGGCGTGCTGCGTGTCGTATTCGCAGTTGCCCCAGTTGATCTCGCGTTCGCCCCACCAGTCGCCGAAGTTCATCATGCCGAAGGCGTGGTCTTTCTCCCGGGCCTTGAGGAACTCCTGGAAATTGCGCGCGAACACGGCGTCGTAGCGGACCACGCGCTCTCCGGCCGAAGCCAGGGCCAGAGGCCCAAGCGCGCCCGACTGCGCGTACCATTCGGCCGGCGCAGCGGCCATGGAAACAGAGGCGGGCAGCGGATCCTCGCCCACGCCGATCCAGAACTCGTGCGTCTTGGAGGCGCCCTGGCGAAACCGGTACCGGCCGTTCCGCAGATAGTAGTAGAGCCGGTGTTCGTCCACCGTTCCGCGCGCGAAAGAGTACTGATCCGGATCCAGGCGCGGGCAGATTCCGAATTCCAGACCCTGCTCGTCCGCGGCCAGGTCTTTGGGATAGTTCTGCCAGAAGTCGCGGACCGATAGCGTCACTCCCCGTCCGCCGGCCCCCCATCGCACCAGCCCAGGCCTGCGGTCGTCGTCGCGCCGCACCCGGATGGCGCCCATGTCCCGGTCGCGCCCGGCCAGCGGGATTCGCAGCACCAGGCTGGCGATCTCGGAGAACTCGCTTTCCCCCGAGTCGTTCTCGAAGGTGTGCTGCACGCGGATCGCGCTCTCCCCGGCCCATGCGTGGAACCGCACGACATAGCGGAAGAGCCGGCCGCCGCCCGCCGACCGGTGCCTTCCGGCGACCCGCACGCAGGCGCGCACGGGCCCCCGCTCCTCGATCACGATCTCGTCCGGGTCCCCAAGCGAATCGTAGACGGCGCCCTTGGCGTCGGTCAGGTAGAAGGCGCTCCGCCGCCCCTCCGCGGTGAGTCGCCCGCCGCCGGCGTCGATCCATTCCAGGAAACCGAACCTGCGCGCGTCGACGCGAAACGCGAGCGGCCCGGTGGAAACCGTCACCCCCGCCGGGTCCTGGGAAACGCGCAGGACGCCCGAGGAGTGCTGCCGCCGGAGCTTCGGCCCGTACTCCACCTTGACGCGGGAGTCCTGGGGGCGGGTCTTGAAGTCGAGCAGCACCCACTTGACGCTGCCGTCCTCCCAACGCCCCAGGGTCCGCGTTTGCAGGCCCATCCCGGCGCCATTCGAATCTGTCAGGCGCAAGTGCGCATCGGAGGCAAGCGCTCCTTTGCGAAACGGGATGCCCGCAGTGACCGGTGATCCCGGTGCCTCCACCGCCAGAGCCACGCCCCCTTCGCCCACGCTATCCGGCGGCACGACAACAGGGATCCGGATGGTCCGCCAGCCCGTGGAGGCCGGCCCGCCGCCAAAGCGCGGCGCCGTGATGCGATAGCGATACTCGCGGCCGGCCGTGACGCCGTCGAGCACGGCGCGGTGATTGTTCATTGCGGCCGGTTCGCGCACCGTGCGTCCGTCGAACTCGAGCGTGCAGGCGGCGGGCCAGTTGGTTCGCCACGTGAGCGTGCCGCCAAACCACCTCACATCGCGGAACTCGAAGGAAAACTCCTTCGGCTCGGGCCTGCGGTCGAAGAGCAGCACGCTCTCCACCCGGTGGTTTCCCCGCTCCCCAATGGCCCGGATTTCGATCTCTTCGCCGCCTTTGAAATCCACCGGATCGGAGACGAAGAACAGACGCTGGCGGGCGTTGTCCCAATCCGCCACGGCTTCGCCAAGCCGCCGGCCGTTGACCGAGATCGCAAACCGCTCCCTCCCCTCCGCGTCGTACACGATCAACCCCGGATAAAAGCGTCCCGCGCGGGGCGCCTTCACCCGGATGTGTCCCACCCGCGCCCTGCGGCCTACCGAGGGCAGCCGGTAGTAGGCGTTGATCTCTTCCTCGAAGCCCTCCAGCCGGAAATCGCCCGGACCGAAGACGACGTTGTGGGGATCCTTCACCACGCGGTCGATCAAAGACAGATCGTGATTGGAGAGGACCTCGGCCGCCCCACCCGTCGAAAGGGCCAGCGCAAGGCATGTGGAAACCAGTTCCCGGCGCCAGGAGTTCCGAGGCGAAGTCATGCTCGCCATGGTAAACGATAATCGATCATCGGATCAAATCGGTCACTCCCGTGCCTGCGCCTCCCACTGCGCCGGGTGGGCGAAGTATCATGAGTTTACTCAGGTTACGCGCATGTCTCGATCCGGAATCGTTTTCGCACTCGCCCTTGTCTTCAGTCTCGGCCCGCGCGCCGCATTTCCGCAGGCCAGCACGTCCACTCTCAGCGGCACCGTCCACGACCAGGTGAACGCGGTTGTGCCCGGCGCGCTGCTCACTCTGATCAACACCGACACCAACCTGCGCTTCGAAACCCGCAGCAACGAAGTCGGCTACTTCGTCTTTCCCGGCCTCATCCCCGGCCCGTACAAGCTGGAAGTGGCCTCGCCGGGCATGGAGAAGTACGAAGCAACTCTGCTGGTGCAGGTGGCGCAAAGGGTCACCCTCGACCCGGCACTCAGAGCCGGCTCCACCACCACCACCATCACGGTGGAGGACGCCGCGCCGCTGGTGAACGTGACCGACTCGACGATGAGCCACGTCATCAACCGGACCCAGATCGACCAGTTGCCGCGCGGCGACCGCAACCTGCTCAACCTGATGGTCACAGTGCCGGGCATGGAAGGCGGCGGGCTGCGCTCGTCGGGCTTGCGATACGGCTCGACGGACTTTCAGCTCGACGGAACGCCCCTGGTGTCGCGGTCGCGCGGCTACCTGCAATACCGGCAGCCGGGCCTGGACTCGATCCAGGAAGTCAGCGTGGATAACAACAACGTCTCGGCCAAGTACAACAGCCCGGTGGCGGTCATCGCCAGCACGAAGAGCGGCACCAACCAGCTTCACGGATCGCTGTTCGAGACCCACGTCAACAGCCGGGTGGGCGGGGCGCGCACTCGCGACGCCTCCAACGCGCTGGCCCCCTACTCCAACCGCGCGCAGTACGGCGGCAGCGCCGGCGGCCCCGTCTATCTGCCGCGGCTGTACGACGGCCGCAACCGCACCTTCTTCTTCTACGCGTACGAGGAGCGGCAGCAGGTCTCCAACACGCTGGCCAACTACTCGGTGCCCACCGAGGCCATGCGCCGGGGCGACTTCAGCGGCCTGGTGGATGCCAACGGCCGTTTCTCCACGATCTACGATCCCTGGACCACGGGCAGCGCAGAGAGCAAGTACTCCCGCCAGCCCTTCAACTACGGCGGCAAGATCAACAGCATCGACCCGGCCCGCATCTCACCGCTGTGGTCGAGCCTGATGGCGCTCACCCCGGCGCCGACGCTGCCCAACGTCAACCCGCTGATCGCCTCCAACTGGTACGGCAACGCCCGCACCCTGCAAAACGATTCCACCATGGCGGCGCGCATCGACCACCGGTTCTCCGACCGCGACAACGTCTACGCCCGCTACTCGAAGAACGCCTGGACCAACGACGCGCCTTTCTCCGGCGCCGTCCCCCTGCTGGAGAACTCGGCCAACCGCAACGCTTACACGGCCCCCGGCCAGTCGCTCGCGCTTTCCTGGGTGCGCACGATCTCGCCCACGCTGTTCAACGAGGTGCTGGCAACCGTCTACCGCCAGGCGTTCTACCAGTCCTCCGACCCCACCGCGGCCGTAGACTGGGACGCCAAGCTCGGCCTGCCGAACCCGATGGGCGCCAGGCAGTGGCCCGACATTCTCACCCTGGGGCTGACCGGCACGCTGTATCGCACGGTGTATCCCAACGCCGACAAATCCACCTTCTACCAGGTCGACGACAACCTGACCAGAGTGGCGGGCCGGCACAGCCTGAGCATGGGCTTCCATTTTCGCCGGGACCAGGTGAACTACCTGCCGCAGCAGGAGCAGAGCGCGGGCTTGACGCAACCGGTAGCCAACTGGACCGCCCTATGGGATCCGGCCGGAACCGCCGCCTCGCCGCGCGCCACCGCCCTCACCGGGAGTCCGCTTGCCAGCGCCTACCTGGGACAGATGATGTATCAGCTCAAGACCACGCACGGTTTCTTCTACATGCGCCAGAGCCAGTACGCCGCCTATTTCCAGGACAACTTTAAAGTGTCCCGGCGGCTCACGCTGAACCTTGGCCTGCGCTGGATGGCCTGGCCGTCGATGAGCGAAAAGTACGGCAACGTCAGCGGCTTCGATCTTCAGCAGAAGGCGGTCGTGCTGACGCAACCGCTGGAGCGGTACTACCGGCTGAACCCCGCCATGGCCTCGGGCGTGGCGCGCCTGGAAAGCCTGGGAGTGAAGTTCATCGACTACCGGCAGGCGGGCGTGCCGCAAAACCTGATTTTCAGCAACTGGAAGGACTTCTCGCCCCGGCTCGGCTTCGCCTACCGCACCACGGGGGGCAACCGCCCGCTGGTGGTGCGCGGCGGCTACAGTCTGTCGTACTTCCCGGTCCCCATCACCGGGCTGATGGAAAAGATGCGGGCGGGTATCCCCTTCGTCAGCACTCCCGTCTGGTCGCCCGATTCGGCCGGATACTATCCGGACGGAGCGCCGGGCTGGAGCCTGCGCAACAGACCGGTTTACGTCGCCGGGCAGAACGTCCGCAATATCCTGGACAATCCGGGCGGCACTTTTGGGCTGAACGCCGGCTCCCTCACCGCGTCGCTCATCGATCCGAACTATCCCGACGCCCGCGTCCACGACTGGAACCTGACCCTGGAGAAGGAGTTCGGGCCGCAGACGCTGGCGCGCGTCGCCTGGGTGGGCAATCACGCAACCTCGCTCGACGTGTTCCGCAGCATGAATCCGCAAACGCCCGGATACGTCTGGGCGGTGACGCGGGGAACCCCGTCCCCTACCACGGCCGGCGGCAGCCGGTCCTACGATTCCACCTACGGCGACATCATCATGTCCGGCAAGTACGGCTACTCCAACTACAGCGGCATGCAGTTCGAGGTATCGCGCCGGCATCACCGCGGCTTCGGCTACCAGGTGTTCTATGTGGTCAGCAACTCCAGCGTGCTGGGCGACGTCAGCAGCCAGGGCACCACCACAACCACCTATCCGGCCGCCTACTATCTGCCCAGCCAGGTGCAGGGGCTTGACCGCGGTCAGATCGAGCGCCTGCTGTACTACCGCCGCGACACGACGATTCCCAAGCAGCGTCTGTCGTGGAACTGGGTGACGGACATCCCGGTCGGGCGCGGCAAGATGCTCGGCCGGAACATGAGGAAGGCCCTGGACGCCGCGGTCGGCGGTTGGCAGCTTTCCGGCTACGGCACCTGGAGCACCACCTGGTTCTCGCTGCCATCGGATCAGTTTCCCACCGGCGCCCCGCTGGAGATCTACGGCACCAGGTACCCGATTCAGGACTGCCGGAGCGGGCGCTGCCTGTCCGGGTTCCTCTGGTACAACGGCTACATCAACCCGGCGCAGATCAACAGCGTGGACGCCAACGGCAATCCCAACGGCATCATGGGCGTGCCTTCCAGCTACCAGCCCTACGCCCAGCCTCTGATCCCTTACGGGACGACGGCGCTGCCGGCCAACGCGCCCGCCGGCACGAACGTGTCGCAGTATTGGGGTACGAACACGGTCTGGGTTCCCCTCAAGGACGGCTCGGTGTATCGCGGCGCCTACGGCGGATTGGCGCCGCTGCAAAACCAGTATGTGCAGAGCCGGGGACTGTGGAGCCTCAGCACTTCGCTGTTCAAGTCCTTCGCCCTCGGCGAGCGAATGAAGCTGCGGGCCCAGTGGGATGTCTTCAACCCCACCAACAGCCCGCAACAGCCGCAGACGCCCGGCAACACGCAGGGGATTCTGTACACCTATCTGAGCGGCGCCCCGGCGCGCAGCATGCAGTTCACCGTGCGCCTGCTGTGGTAGAAGCGGCGGCGCCGCGCGTGCGGGGACGTGGTCTTACCTATGGTAAGATCGGCTTATGGAGTCGATTACTGTTTCCTCCAAAGGACAGATCTCCATTCCCAAGGCGCTCCGTGAGCGGCTGAATCTCCATCAGGGTTCCCGTCTCACTGTCCGGCTGGACCGCGAACGCATTATTCTGTCGAAACCCGCCGACTGGCGCTCGCTTCGCGGCATCGCGGCCGGCTCGGATCTGCTCTCGGCGCATCGGAAAGACAAGGAGTGGGAACTGCGCCATGAGCGCCTTCGTCCTTGACGCCTGGGCGCTGCTCGCCTGGTTGCAGAATGAGATGCCGGCGGCCTCCGCGGTTCAGGCTCGCCTGGACGCCGCCGGGGAAGGATCGATCGAACTTCATCTCAGCCTGATCAACGCCGGCGAAGTGTACTACCGGCTGGCGAGAGAACAGGGGCGCAGGGTGGCCGCGCGATTCCGGTCCGGCCTGGCTTCCATGCCGCTCCACGTGCACGGCCCGGCCCCGGAAGAGGTCTGGCAAGCGGCGCTTCTGAAGAGCCGCGCCAAAATCTCTTACGCGGACGGCTTCGCCGCGGCGCTTGCCCAGCGGCTCGGAGCGACACTCATCACGGGCGATCGGGACTTCGCCGGTCTGGACAACCTGAAGGTCGACTGGCTCACCCGCACCTGAGCGGCGGCCTCACCGCGCCGCCGGGCTTCCTGCCGCGACGCTCAGCCCCGTCACCCATTTCCCGACCTGGAGCGAAGTCGAGTCCTTCGTCAGCGGCCGGCCGTTGATCGAGAGATTCTCGATGGTCACTCCCTGCACCTGGTGATCGTCGCCGCGGCCCTCGAGAGTGATCTTGTACTCGCCCGGGTCGCCGGTCAGCCGGATGTCCTTGAACAGGACGTTGCGGACGTGGCCCAGCATCATCGGCGAGGCGCACTCGCTGGCCGCCCGGATCTCGACGAGCTGCCCTTGCCCGTTCGCTTCGATGCGGATGTCCTCGAACCGGACGTTCTGGATCGTCAGGTCTTCCCCCGGCATCAGGTTGAAGGCCGTGGCCACGAAGTGGATGACGTCGAGATCGCGGAACACCAGGTTCTGCATGAACCGCGCCTGGCTCTCGCAGGCCAGCCGCACGATCAGCGCGCGGTCGCACCACAGCACCGACCGCTCCACGCGGATGTCGTCGACCTCGCCCCATTCGCGCCGCTCCGCCTTGACGGCGATGCAGTCGTCGTCGGTGCGGATGAAGCAGTCGCGCACCAGCACGTGGCGGGAGTTGATCGGATCGATGCCGTCGTCGTTGAACAACCGCCCGCCGCAGATCTTGACGTTCGCGATTTCGAGATGCTCGGAGTTCTCCGCCCCCACCGTCCACCAGTAGGCTCCGCGCAGGACGACTCCCTCCAGCGTCACCCGCTTCGACCCGAGCACGTTGACCAGGTACTTCGCCGGGCCCTTGTTGTGCGGCCAGGCATTGCCGCACACGATCCCACGGCCGCGAATGGTCGCGTTCTCCGCGTCCCGCACCACCACCGCGGCCTCGACCACCGCGCCTCCGGCGATATAGAGAGTCTGGTTGCTCTTCACCTCGACGATTCCCCCGGCCGGGCGATGGACGCCGGGTCCGAAGTAGATGACGTTCGCATCTCCCGGCTTCGGGACACCGGTCTCGAGCGCGTTGGCGAAGATCAGCAACGGACTCCTCTTCCCGCGCGGCTCGAAGGAGAACAGGCAGGGCCGATCCAGGTTCACGATCGTCGTATGCCAGTCGACCAGGCTGTGCCGGATGCCCTTCGAAAGCGGCCGGATGCGCGCGGTCTGAAGGACTCGCGCCGAACGTATCTTGAGCGTGACACGCCCGGAGAAGTCGAACGAGGCAAACGAATACGCGCCGCCATGATCGAGGAAGTCGAACGGCGCTTCGTTGACCCGCGCCGTGTAGATGGGAACCGGCCGCCCGTTCACCTCCAGCGAGTAGTCCTTCGAAAGCGCCTCACCCTGGGGCGCAGGAGCGATCACCAGGCGGGAACCGGCGGGCGGCGCCCCGAACGCAGGTCCGGCCAGCAGCACAAGAGGAACAACCACTCCGGCGCCGGCCGTCCGCAAGAAACCTCTCGCTCTCGCCATTCTCTCCTCCCATCAGAGCGCCCCGGCCTCCGCGGCGGCCGGCTCTGGAAACCGACGATCATCCCATCCCCGCCCTCTCCCAGAGTTTACCTTCCGCCGCTCTCCCTAAACTTCTATCCTGAAGGGA
>CAYOTD010000174.1:0-8758 GCA_964406685.1 uncultured Solibacteraceae bacterium
CGGGCACGTCTTCCAGCTTCAAATCGGACCGGAAGGCATGCTCCCAAAGCGTGCCGGTGGAGAGGTTTTTCAGACGGCAGTGGCAAGCGCCGCCCATCTTGCCCTGCCCGGGGTGGTAATCGGCGGCCAAGACTTTGTAGAGAATTCCCTCATGCCGGACGGCCATCCCGGCCCGCAACTGGGACGCAAGCACCATTCGATCCTCCCCAATGCTGCAAACATTATAAGTCGGCCCGGCCGCCCCTGCGCCCTCTTGCCAACCGCGGCGCTACTTGATAGAGTCGCCTATTGCGGTTCTCGCACTTGGGGAAAGGGACTCGATGGTACGAAAACTCTGTCTGCTCGCCGTAGTGTTGTCTTTTGCGCTGTTCACGGCGCACGCCCAACAAAACACAGGCCGGATCGCCGGCTCCGTGGTGGATGCCACCGGCGCTGCGATTCCCGGAGCAACGGTTCAACTCATCCTGGACGACGGCGGCCTGGTCGCCAGCACCGTCACCACCGCCGAGGGCCTGTTCCGGTTCACGGCCATTCAGCCGCGCACCTACTCGCTGGTCATCGAGGCCAGCGGTTTTTCCAAGCAGATCCTCAAGGAGCTCAAGGTCGAACCCGGACGCGAGGCTTCCCTCGCCGCCGTCAAGATGGAGGTCAAGGGCCAGACCGAAACCATGGAAGTCTCCGCCGTCGCCCAGACGGTGCAGACCACCAACGCGGAGAACTCCACCACCATCACCACCGAGCAGATCCGCCGGCTGCCCATGCTCAATCGCAGCCCTCTGGCGCTGATTGCCACCCAGGCGGGTGTCACCTACAACAACCGCACGAGTACCATCATCAACGGCCAGCGCCCCTCTTTCAGCAACGTCACCGTGGACGGCATGAACGTCCAGGACAACTACATCCGCACCAACGCGCTCGACTTCCTCCCCAACCTGCTCCTGCTCGACCAGGTGGCGGAGGTGACGGTGCTGACTTCGAACAGCAGCGCCGCGGTCGGCGGCGGTTCCTCCCAGGTGATCTTCACCACGCCATCGGGTTCCAACAGCTACCACGGCTCGCTCTACTGGAGCAATCGCAATAAGTCGTTCTCCGCCAACACCTGGTTCAATAATGTCGACGGCATCGCACGGCCGCCCTATAACCAGAATCAGGGAGGCGGGAGGCTGGGGGGGCCCATCCTCAAGGACAAGCTGTTCTTCTACTCGAACTACGAGGCCTTCCGGCTTCACCAGCAGTCCACAGGCAACCGGACCATCCTGACCTCGGATGCCCGCAACGGCATCTTCACTTACCGTACTACCGCGGGTTCGGTGCAGAAAGTGAACGTGCTCCAGGCGGCGGGTGTTCAGGCGAACTCGGCCATCGCCGCCCTGCTTCAGAAGGTCCCCGGCGCGGACAAGATCAACAACTACCGCAACGGCGATAGCTCGGAAGGCCTGCTCCGAAACACCGCCGGCTACTCATACACTCTGCGCTACAACCGCATCCGCGATAACGTCACCGGCAAGCTCGACTACGTGCACTCGACCAGGCACAACTTCTCGGGCACCTTCACCTGGAACCGCGACTATCTGGACCGCACCGACCTCACTTACAACTACGATGTGGTCCCGCCCGTCTTCAACGATAACAAGACGAGGTTCTTCTCCGCCGCCTGGCGCTGGAATCCCGCTCCCAGCCTCACTAACGAGTTGCGGGGTGGCCTCAATCTCGCTCCCGGGCTGTTCAAAACCTCCTACGATCTCGGTGCCTACCGCCTGGGCAGCCTGATCTTCACCAACCCGGAGAACTACACCACCACCGCGTTGCCCCAGGGCCGCTACACCGACACGTACAGCCTCCAGGACAACGCCAACTACGTGCGCGGACGCCACAGCTTTCAGTTCGGGTTCCAGATGCAGAAGGTCCGTGTCGAGTCGTTCAACGACCCCTACAACCGGGTGCCAACCTACACCATCGGTATCAGCACCGCCAATACTTACGGCTTGACGTCGGCCCAATTACCCGGCATCAGTTCCAGCGACCTGTCCTCCGCCAACTCGCTGCTGGCAAGTCTGGCTGGCTTCGTCTCGGCCTCCTCGCAGGCGTTCAACGTCACCAGCCGCACCTCCGGCTTCGTGAATGGCGCTAACAACACCCGGAACTTCCTTCAGGACAACTACGCGTTCTACTTCCAGGACAACTGGAAGGTCAACAAGAAGCTCTCGCTCAACCTGGGTCTGCGCTTCGACTACTACCCGCCCGTGGACGAGCGCGATGCGCTGTACCTGCTTCCCACGGTCGGCGGCGGGAGCTTCATCGACGCCCTGATGTCGAACTCGACGCTCGATTTCGCCGGCAACGCTGTGGGCCGTCCCTTCTACAACCCCGACAAGAACAACTTCGCTCCCGTGGCGGGCCTCGCCTATGACGTCTTCGGCGACGGCAAGACCGCGATTCGCGCCTCCTACAGCCTGAGCTACGTCAACGACGAGAGCATCCGCGCCATCGCCAACAATGTCGGCACCAACGACGGGCTCTCCTCTACCGCGACCGCCAGCGGCCTGGCCGCCACCGTGGCGAACCTGCCGCCCATCGCCGCGCCCGCCTACAAGGTGCCCCGCATGTTCTCCGACAACTTCGCCAGCAACACCCAGAGCGCCTACGGCATGCCCGACCCCGGCCTGCGAACTCCCTATATTCAGCAATGGACCCTGGGCGTCCAGCAGGCGGTCAAGGGCGCCATCGTCGAGGTCCGCTACGTGGGCAATCACTCCACCAAGCTGTGGCGCGCCTTCGACTACAATCAGGTCATCATCAAGGAAAACGGCTTCCTGGAGGATTTCAAGCGCGCCTACAACAACGGCCTGCTCTCCCAGGCGGCGACCGGCCGCTTCCTGCCCGCCTACAACGCCTCCATCCCCGGAAGCCAGCCCCTAACCGTCTTTAATCAGCTTGGCAACCCGCTGCTGACCAACTCCACCGTCATCAGCTACATTCAGCAGCAACAGGTCGGCGAGTTGGCCAACGTCTACAAGATCAACGGCCTTTCCGGCAATGTCAAGTTCTACCAGAACCCCTGGGGCTTGGGCTGTAACTCGGTCAACAACTATAGCAACGCCAGCTACAACGCCCTCCAACTCGACGTCCGCAAGCAGACCAACGTCGGCCTGTACATCCAGGGCAACTACACCTGGTCCAAGAACCTGAGCGATCAGGACGGCATCCAGCAGACGCGCTTCGAAGCCTTCCTCGACGTCGCCAATCCCAAGATCGAAAAGGCGCCCACCAGCTTCGACCTCCGCCATCAGTTCAAAGTCAACTGGATCTACGAACTGCCCATGGGCAGGGGACACCGGCTCTCCTACGCGCCGCTGGACCGCCTGTTGGGCGGCTGGTTCCTGGGCGGCATCTACACCTGGCAGAGCGGCAGCCCCTTCTCCGTTCTCTCCGGCCGCGGCACGCTGAACCGCTCCGCTCGCTCGGGCAGCAACACTGCCACCGCCATGGTGACCGCCGACGAGCTTGACAAGTTGTTCCAGCTCCGTATCACCGGCGCTGGCCCCTACTACTTCGCCGCCAGCGCCCTCAACCCGAGCGATAACCGGGCCGTGGCCGCTGACGGCGCTGCCTACTTCACCGGGCAGGTCTTCCGCCAGCCCAACGCCGGCGAAGTAGGCGCTTTGCAGCGCCGTATGTTCGCTGGCCCGTCGATCTACGGCCTGGATTTCTCGGCTGGCAAGCGCACCTCGATCACCGAGCGCCAGTCGATCGAGTTCCGTATGGACGCGACCAATTTCACCAACCACCCGACCTGGTACATCGGCGACCAGACCATCACCTCGACCACGTTCGGCAAGATCACCAGCACGGCCTTCGGCCGCCGCCTGATCCAGTTCGGCCTCACCTACCGCTTCTAGGTGGAACAAGCTTCAGCTTGTTTCCGCACCCCGGGCGTGTGCGTCCCCCACCGCACACGCCCGTCCCACAACCGGACACCCGCCTCCTAACAGGGGATTGCCTGCGCCGTCTAACTCATTCAGAATGAGAGGCGGCAGCGTGGCCCCGCCGTGGCATCGCGCGTGCCAACCTACCTCGGGAGGACGCCATGGACGTTCAGCGGACCGGAGTCGCCAGGAAGAAGATGATCCGCCGGATCATCTACGGCGCCATCCTGCTGATTGCGATTCCGCTGATTACCTGGGGCCTGTCCCGCCTCCAGCCGGCCGCGCCCACCGTCGAGCGCGCCACCGTCTGGATCGATACCGTCAAGCGCGGGCCGATTCTGCTTCAGGTGCGCGGCCTGGGCACCCTGGTCCCGGAAGACGTGCTCTGGATTCCGGCCATCACCGAAGGCCGCGTCGAGCGCATCCTGGTCCGGGCCGGCACGTCGGTCAAAGCGGCGACCGTCCTGCTCGAGCTGAGCAACCCCCAACTGGAAAACGACGCGCTCGACGCGCAGTATCAATGGAAGGCCGCCGTGGCCAATCTGGCCGACCTGAAAGTAAAACTCGAAAGCGCCCGTCTGCAACAGCAGGCCTCCACCGCCCAGCTCAAAGCCGATTGGACCCGCTCCCAGATCCAGGCCGAGCGCGACGAGCAGCTTGTGAAGTTCGGCCTGGCCGCCGAGATCCAATCGCGCCTCTCCCGCACCCAGGCCGAGGAGCTGGCCAACCGCTTCCGGATCGAGGAGAAGCGCCTGGAGATCAGCGAGGAATCCACCCGCGCACAGTTGGCGGCGCAGCAGGTCCAGGTGGATAAGTTGCTTGCGTTGTATAAGTTGAAGCAAAGCCAGGTGGACCAGCTAAAGGTCCGCGCGGGCACCGACGGCGTGCTCCAGCAGCTCGGCAGCGGCGTGGCCGGCAACCCCACCATAGAAGAAGGACAGCGCGTCAGCGCCGGGACCATCCTGGCCAAGATCGCGCAGCCCTGGAAGTTGAAGGCGGAGTTGAAGATCGCCGAGACCCAGGCCAAGGACATCGCCCTGGGCCAGGTGGCTTCGGTCGACACTCGCAACGGCGTCATCCCCGGAAAAGTGAGCCGGATCGACCCGGCGGTGCAAAACGGAACGGTCACCGTTGACGTCAAACTGGAGGGCCAACTGCCCCAGGGCGCCCGTCCCGACTTGAGCGTCGACGGAATGGTGGAACTTGAGCGGCTGGATGACGTTGTATATGTAGGCCGGCCGGTGTTCGGCCAGGCCCGCAGCCAGATTACTCTGTTCCGGCTGATGCCGGACGGCAAACATGCCGAGCGCGTGCCCGTCAAGCTGGGCCGCACCTCGGTGAACACGATTGAAATCGTGGAAGGTCTGAAGGTCGGCGACCAGGTGGTGCTTTCGGACATGTCGGCCTGGGACGCGCACAATCGCATTCGCCTGAATTAGGCCGGGCGCAAGGAGTTCGCATGGCGGTTTCCGATCAGGTAATGATCAAGCTGGACAACGTAAGCAAAGTCTTCGTGACCGACGAGGTCGAGACCCACGCCCTCTCGGGAATTCATCTGGAACTCAGACGCGGCGAGTATCTGGCCATCGCCGGCCCCTCCGGCTGCGGGAAGTCGACCTTGCTGGCGATCCTGGGCCTGCTCGATTCCCCCTCCGACGGCGCCTACACGCTGAACGAAAAGCCCGTGGGCAAGCTGAAGCTGAGCGAGCGCGCGCGCATCCGCAACCGCGAGATCGGCTTCATCTTCCAGGCGTTCAACCTGATCGGCGACCTGACGGTCTACGAGAACGTCGAGTTGCCCCTCACCTACCGCGGCATGCCCGGCTCGGAGCGCAAGAAGCGCGTGCACGAAGCCCTCGAGCGCGTCGGCATGTCGCATCGCGTCAAGCATTATCCCTCGCAGCTTTCCGGCGGCCAGCAGCAGCGCGTGGCCGTGGCCCGGGCCCTGGTGGGCGAACCCTCGATCCTGCTGGCCGACGAGCCCACCGGCAACCTCGATTCGGCCAACGGCGAAGCGGTGATGGATCTGCTGAAAGAACTGCACCGCACCGGCGCTACCATCTGCATGGTGACGCACGACCCGCGCTACGCCCGCTATGCCGACCGCTCGATCCACCTGTTTGACGGCCGCATCGTGGAGGAGAACGTCGAGGTGAACTGATGCGGCGGCGGGCTCCACATCCGGAGGTCGTCGCCCTCGCGGTGATCGTCCTTCTGCTCGCGCTCCCCGCCAATCCGGGGCGCGGCCTGCTGCTGTCTGCCGAGGACAGCCCCGCCGTGGTGGAGGCGGCCCTGCGTGTGGTGGAACGGGTGTGGGAGATCGAAGTCCGCCTCGCCGAGCGGCTCATCGACCTGATCGGACGTCTCGGCGCCCGGGTCGAGGCGTGCTTCTGCCCTCTCCCCGGTTGCCGGTGAGGCCCGCCCCGGCAGTTTCCCGCGCCGGAGCCTCCCCCCCTCCGCTATAATCTCAGTACACCGATGCTGGAATCCTACGGCAAGTCAGACCTCGGTTGCGTTCGCACCAACAATGAAGATTACTTCCTCATGGCGCCGCCGCTCGGGCTGTACATCGTGGCGGACGGCATGGGCGGCGCGCAGGCCGGCGAGCACGCCTCGCGCATGGCGGCCGAGACGGTGGCTGAACACATCTACAACAATGCCGCCGCCCCCAAAGCCGAGTCCCTGGTGGCCGCCTTTGAACTTGCCAACGAACGCGTGATGAGCGCCGCCGGCGCCGACACCACTCTCGAAGGCATGGGCACCACCCTGGTGGCAGCCTACGAGGACGGCGATTCGGTGGTCATTGCCAGCGTCGGCGACAGCCGCGCCTACCTCGCCCAGGACGACCAGTTGCTCGTCATCACCGAGGACCAGACCTGGGTCCAGGAGGTCGGGCGCCGCCTCGGGCTGGATGAAGAAAGCCTGCGGGTTCATCCCATGCGCCACGTCCTCACCATGGCCATCGGCGTCAACTGCTACTCGGTCAAGCCCCGGCCGGGATCGGTCTTCCTGCTGTGTAGCGACGGCCTCCACGGCGTGGTGGATCCCGCCATCATCGCCGAGACGCTAAATAGCGAGCAATCTTTGGAGGCCAAATGCCACTCTCTTATCGAGACGGCTCGCCGGGCCGGCGGCCCCGATAACATCACGGTCGTCCTGCTGCGCGCCGTTTAGTTGGAGAACATGCGCCATCGTGCCCAGATCGCGCTCTTGGTGTGCGCGCTGATCGTCATGCCAGGGCCCCCCGCCGCGCGCGCCGCGGACGCCGCCTCCACCCAGGAAGCAGCCATCCTGCAAGTCCGCGTCGTCGAAGGAGATGGCGCGATTCATGCGCTGGGAACCCGCTCCGGCCGTCCCCTGTCGGTCCAGGTCGCGGATGAAACCGGCAAGCCCATCGCCGGGGTGGCCGTCAGCTTTCGCCTTCCCGACGACGGGCCGGGCGGGCTGTTCGCCAGCGGAATGAAGACCGAAGTCGTTCTGACCGGCGCCGACGGCAAGGCCTCGGTCTGGGGTCTGCAATGCAACCGCACCCCCGGTCCGTTCCAGATCCGTGTCACCGCGGTCAAAGGACAGAGCCGCGCCGGAATCGTCGTCTCGCAGTATCTTTCCGAGACCGCGCCGAAAAACGACAGCGGCCCGCGCCTCGAGCGCGGCCCCGGCCACGGCCGGGTCTTCTATACCGTGCTGCTGGTGGTGGCGGGAGCCGCCGCCGGAGGTGCGGCCCTGGGCCTGAGCCGTGGTTCGAAAAACGCGTCCCAGCCGGCCGCCATGGCCGAGGCGCTGACGGCGCCCACCCAGGTGGGCTCGCCCATCATCTCCATCGGGAAGCCTTGAGATGCGACGCCTTCTTCTCATCGCCGCCATCCTGATCGCCTGCATCGCCTGGTCGCAGGGCCCCGGCATCCCGCGCGTGGGCTGGTTGCGCGGCGCCGACGGCGCACTGCGCCCCGTCGCCGGCCTGGCCGGCAACT
The DNA here is from genome assembly GCA_964406685.1 of uncultured Solibacteraceae bacterium. GTDB lineage: Bacteria > Acidobacteriota > Terriglobia > Bryobacterales > Bryobacteraceae > JACQZT01. The sequence goes on from CAYOTD010000174.1 coordinate 7,898, forward strand.
TCGTGCCCGGCGAGGCGCGCTTGGCGGGCGTGCTCTCGACAGCCTCCTCCGGCGCCTGGACCCTGGCCAAGACGGACGTCGAAGTGATCGTGCTCGACCGCGACGGCGGGGAGAAGTCGCGCTTCGCGGCAGCCGGCGCCCGCGCCCTGTTCGCTTTTTCCCCCGTCGGCGACCCCGCGGCCGTCTACCTGCCGGAAGACGATTCGCTGTTTCTTTGGTCCGGCGAGGCATTCGAAAACGCCTCCTGGCGGCCCGGCGATGATGGCGCCGTGCTGGCGGTGGCCTGCCCCGCGGCCGGCGTGGTTTCCTTTGCCCTCCAGCGCGGCGAGATCGTCTGGCAAGTCAACCGCGACGCCTCGGACGGACGGGTGATTCTGGAATGGATGCTTCCCGGTGCCGGCGCGCCGCTGCTGCTGCATGCGGACGGCGGGGTCCTCTACAGCGGCGGCAGCGCGCTGGTACGCCGGAAACCCGATGGCTCCGAGCAGCGGGCGGAATTGCCGGAAAAGATCCTCACTCTCGCCCCTATGGGCGACGGCTGGGTGTGCGCCGAAACCCAGGGCGGCATCTACGCCATCCGGCTCCCCGGCCGCGACCTCGTCGTGTTCGAACTGCCCGGAGGCCCCCAGTGACCGCGCGCCTCGCCCTGCTCGCGCTGCTGCCGGTCTGCGCTCTGGCGCAGCTTCAGACCCTGGTAGTCGACGGCGCCACCGAGCGCGCGTTGGGGACTTCCTACGACGCCGGGTCGGTGGCCGTGGGTGACACCCTCACCCTTCGCTTCCGGGTGCGCAACATGGGCTCGGCGGCAGCCACCCTCCGCACCGTCACCGTCACCGGCAGCGGCTTCTCCGGCGACTATCC
>CAYOTD010000175.1:0-3595 GCA_964406685.1 uncultured Solibacteraceae bacterium
GCCGCCCGCAGATCTTCAACGAGCTGACGCTCATCGCCAACATCCCCAACCAGAAAGCCGATTTCAACAACCAGGGCGCCTTCTCCACCGACTACATCGGCAAGAACTACGACTATCCCGACGGCAACTACCAGCGGCGCGAGCAGATCTGGCAGGAGCACGTCGATTATGTGCAGGGCTACTACTACTTCCTGGCCAACGATCCGCGCGTGCCCCCCACGCTTCAGCAGGAAGTGCGGCAATGGGGGCTGCCCAAGGACGAGTACGAGGACAGCGACCACTGGCCGCACCAGCTTTACGTGCGGGAGGCGCGGCGCATGGTGGGCGAGTACGTATTGATTCAAAAGGACCTTCAGACCGACCGCGTCAAGGGGGACGTAATCGGCATGGGGTCGTATAACAGCGACTCGCACAACATCCAGCGGTTTGCCAACGCCCAGGGTTTCGCCGAGAACGAGGGCGACATGCAGGTGCCGGTGCAGCCCTACCAGATCCCGTACCGGATGATACTGCCCAAGCGGGCGGAGGCGGCGAACCTGCTGGTGCCGGTGTGTTTCTCGGCCAGCCACGTGGCGTACTCCTCGGCGCGCATGGAGCCGCAGTATATGATCATCGGCCACGCGGCGGGGGTGGCGGCTTCGCTCGCCATCCGCGACCGCAAGCCGGTGCAGGAAGTGCCGGTGGCCGAGTTGCAGAAGATCCTGCTGTCTCAAGCGGCGGTGTTCGAGTACGTGCCCTATCCGCAGCAGGGGGCGCTGAGCATCCTGCGGCGCAGGATGGCCCCCCCGGCGCCGATGCCGTTCAACTGGGAGTGAGCAGGGCCGGCCAGGCTTGGTTCGGTTGACGCTCTTCCGCCCCAATCGGTATGATGGAAATGACTTTGCGCGCAGTTAGGAGGAATTTCGATGGGTCCCCTGGGCTGGCAGGAAACGGTGTTTATCTTTGTCCTGGCCCTGCTCGTTTTCGGACCTAAGAAGCTTCCGGAACTTGGCAAGACCATCGGCAAAGCACTCACCGAATTCCGACGAGCATCGAGCGAGCTCAAGTCGACTTGGGATCGCGAGATGACCAACCTGGAGCGGGAAACGGAGTCACTGAAGGAGACTACGGCCAGCGTGCAGAACGAGCTGACCGATTATAGCTACAACTATAACTACGAAGAGTCTTCTTCCGGCGACTATGGAGCCTATGGCTCCGAGTCGTATGATTCCACCGTATCCGATTCATCCTCTGTAGGCGCATCCGCAATCGAGGGCGCTGAATCGACTGCCGCCACGGCCGAAACGGCCGAGGGCGTTCCGGCGGAGGCTGCTGCCGATACGGAGGCCGCGATGGAAACGGCTTCCTACCCGGCGGAGGCGGCCGCCGATGCGGGGGCTGCCGTAGGAACGGCCTCCGTGCCGGCGGAACCGGCGGGCGTTCCGGACGCAGAAGTGCAGAAGGCGGCGACGACCTAGCCTGCAATGCCAGAACCAGAAGATCAGAGGGAAGCGGACGCTTCCCCGGCGGATTCTTCGCCTTACACCGACCCGGACGCTCCGGGGCCGACGCCGGAGGCGGAGGCTTCCTCTCTGTCTTCGGGCGAGGAACCGGCGGGGGCGGCGGCCGTTGCGGAAAGCGCAGCCCCTTCCCCGCCGCCGGCGGTCGAGGAACCGGATGAAGAGGACGGGATGCTCCGGATGTCGTTTCTCGAACACCTGGAGGAGTTGCGTTCCCGCATCCTGAAGGCGATCGGCGGCCTGCTGACGGCGTTCGTGCTCTGCCTGGTATTCGCCAACGATCTGTGGCGCGCGATCAGCCGGCCGGCCATCGACGCCTTGAAGAAGATCGGCGCCGATCCCAACCTGGCGCAACTGACGCCGATGGACGCCTTCACCACGATCTGGGTGAAGGTGCCGATGCTGGCGGCGGTCTTCCTGGCCTCGCCGTGGATTCTGTACCAGGTCTGGGCTTTCATCGCGCCGGGTCTGTATAAGAAGGAGCGGCGCTGGGCTGCGCCTTTCGTGCTTTGCTCGGCAGGGCTGTTCATCTCGGGCGGGTTGTTTGCCTACTTCGTGGCGTTCCGTTTCGGGCTGGAGTTTCTGCTCAGCATCGGCCGCGACATCAACGTCAAGCCGGTGGTCTCCATCGTCGAGTACTTCGACCTGTTCGTCAACGTGATGCTGGGCATCGGCCTGGTGTTCGAGCTGCCGATCCTGGTCTTCTTCCTCACCCTGCTGCGCATCACCACGCCCGGCTTCCTGATTCGCAATGCCCGCTACGCCGTTCTGGTCATCGTGGTGCTGGCCGCGCTGATCACACCCACTCCCGACATTTTCAACTTGATGTTGTTCTCGGTGCCGATGTCGCTGCTGTACTTCGTGGGCGTGTTCGCCAGCTATCTGCTGGTGCTCCACCGCGAGGACCAGCCCTTCCCGTGGAAGGCGTTCCTGCTGACCGTGCTCGTGATACTTTTGATCGCCGCGGGCGTGGTCTGTCTGGCCATCACGAGGTACAATTACAGGCCGGTACCGTATTGGCCATTCCTCGTTCGATGAGGCAGGCTGGGGAGCGACGACCATGGATGTGTTTCAGACGATCCGGGAACTGACAGAGGAACGCGACAGGCTGGACGCGATCATCGGCATTCTCGAGGCGCGGCTGGAACTGGAGCGGAACGAAGCCAAACGGGCGCCCGCGAGCCGGCGCGGCCGAAAAGTCATGAACGCGGCCGAAAGGCTCCGGGTATCCGAGCGCATGCGGCGTTACTGGGAAACGCGCCGCAACGGCACTACCGCTTAAAGAACCACAGCCAGAAGTACTGCCCTCCGGCGCCGTGGCGGTAGCGCGGCTCGAAGCCGCACTCTTCCGCCATCTGGACCGCTTCGGCGTCGCTGAACGGCACGCCAACCCAGGTGTCGCCGGGCGTCGAGGCCACGGTCGCGTCGCCCTGCACCTGGAACTTGAACAGCGCGCCGGGGCGCAGCACGCGCTGGACCTCGCGCACGTAGCTGTAGATGACCTCGCGGCTGGGGATGTGCTGGAAGACGATGGTGGAGAAGGCGAAGTCGAACTGAAGATCGGAGGGCAGCACGGCCAGGTCGGCGCCGTTGTTCTGGTAGAGGAAGACATTGCCGGCGCCCTCGAGGGCCGCGCGCGCCTGTTGGATCATCTCGCCGCTGACGTCGACGGCGTGCACCTCGCCGAAGACGTCGGCCAGGGCGCGGGTGACCCGGCCGGCGCCGCAGCCGATCTCGAGCACCTTCATCCGCTTTGGCCAGACGCCCTGGCAGATGTTGGTCATGTCGGTGAGGATCTCTTCCAGCACGGTCTGCTCGCCGGAGCGGAAGAACTCCTCGTCGGTCCAGTTCTCGCAGGCGGTGTTTACATAGAAGCGGGCATTCTCGCGGGCGCGGGCGTCCCAATCCTGCCGCATCTTCGACAGTTGTTCCTTAATGTTCATGCTTGGCGTCGCGTTTTCATTCTAGCGCGGCGAGGGAGGCGGATCAGTCGCCGGTGGCGGGGGCGGGGGCTTCGGCGCGGCCGTGGCGGTGGCGCACCAGCCAGGCTTTGACGCCCTCGACGTAGGAGTAGCCCACCGGCACCACCAGCAAGG
>CAYOTD010000175.1:3605-6645 GCA_964406685.1 uncultured Solibacteraceae bacterium
GTGATCTCGGTATGCCCGCCGATGATGGTGACGGCGATGGCGGAGCGCTGCGAGGCGCCCGCGCCCATGCCCACGGCGGTGGGAATCAGGCCGGCGACGATGGAGAAGGTCGTCATCAGGATGGGCCGGAGCCGGACGCGATTGGCTTCCAGGATCGCCTGGCGCAGGGGCAAGCCGCGCTCGCGCAGCCGGTTCATGTAGTCGATCTGGAGAATCCCGTTCTTCTTGACGATGCCCAGCAGCAGCAGCACGCCGAGAGCGCTGAACAGGTTCAGGCTGCGGCCGGTGGCGATCAGCGAGATCAGGGCGAAGGGGATCGACAGCGGCAGGGTCAGCAGGATGATGAACGGGTGGACCAGGCTCTCAAACTGCGCCGCCAGCACCATGTACATGAAGATCGAGGCCAGCCCGATGGCCAGCAGCATGTTGGCGGTGGTCTCCTCGAGGATCTTCACCTGGCCGGAGAACTTCATCTGGTAGCCGGGCGGCAGGCCGATGTTGTCGATGATCTGCTGCGTTTCGGCGGCGGCCGCGCCGAGCGAATGGCCGGGAGCGACGTTGCCGTAGATGCCGATGGAGAACTGCCGGTTGTAGCGGTCGATGCGGCTGGGGCCCAGGCCGCGCTCCAGGCGGGCGATCGAGTCCAGCCGGATCAGCCCCAGGCGGGCCGAGGGGACCAGCAGCCGGCTCAGCACCGAGGGATCGTCGCGCTGCGCGCCCACCAGCCGCATGGTGACCGGGTATTGCTCGGAACCTTCCTTGAAGGTGGAGATCTCATCTTCGCCCGACATCAGCAGCCGCACCGCGCCGGCGATGTCGGAGACGCGCACGCCCAGGTCGCTGGCCAGGGCGCGGTCGATGACCACCTGCAACTCGGGGTTGTTGAGCGAGATGTTGACGCGGATGTCGGCGATCGATTCCCCGCGCAGCATCTCCCGGTTCGCCTCCCGCGCGATCTCCACCAGTTTGCCCATCTCGGGGCCGAGCAGCATCGCCCGGATCGGGGCGAAGGTGTCGCGCCCGCCCAGGACGTTGGGGAAGGTGAGGCGGGGGCGGGTCTGCGGGTAGTCGCGCACGATGGCGCGCACGCGCTGACCCATTGCGGCGATGTCGTCGCGCTCGCCCTGCGGTTTGAGCAGCACGGTCATCTGGGCCTGGGTCACCCGATCCATGTAGAGAGAGCTCTGCGGGATCACGGTGGACACACCGGGAATCTTCTCGATCCTTCGCGCGGCCTCCAGCGTCACCCGCTCGGTGGCTGCCAGCGACGAACCTTCGGGCATTTCCATCGACACCGAGAGTTCGTCCTGGTCTTCCTGCGGCATCCAGTCGCGGCCGATATGCTGATAGATCACGAAGGTGGAGCCGAAAGTCGCCAGGCAAATGGCGACGATCACCCAACGGTGATCCAGCGCCCAGCCGAGGGTTCTGACGTAGCCGCGCTGCATCCAGCCGCTTTCCTCGACGGGAGTATGCTCGTCGTGGCCGGGGCCGTGCTTGCGTTTGAGCAACCGCGCGCTGAGCGACGGCGTCAGGGTGAAGGCCACCAGCATCGAGACCAGAATCGAGATGGCCATGGTCCAGCCGAACTGGTTGAGGTAGCGCTTGGCGTATCCCGACATGAAGGCGATGGGCACGAAGACAATCACCAGGGACAGCGTGGTCGCCATCACCGCCAGCGCGATCTCCTTGGTCGCCTCCACCGCCGCCTCCCGGGCGGGCATGTCGGGGTGTTTCTGGAGGAAGCGGTAGATGTTCTCAAGGACAATGATGGCGTCGTCGATGACAATGCCAACGGCGAGGGTCAGACCCAGCAAGGTCATCGAGTTCAGCGTGAAGTCCATCGCCCGCAGCAGCGTGAAAGTGGTCACGATCGAGGTCGGGATGGCAAGCGAGGCGATCAGCACCGTACGCCAGTCGCGGATAAAGAGCCAGACGATGATGGAGGCGAACAGGCTTCCCAGCACCAGGTGCTCTTCCAGCGCCTTGACGGAATTCTTGATATAGGTAGCCTGTTCCTTGATGATGTGGATCTTGACGCCGGCGGGCAGGCGGGAGTTCAGATCCGCGACGCGCGCGAGAATCGCGTCGACGACCTTGACCGTGTTGGTGCCGGTCTGCCGCCGCACCTCGAGGACAACGGCCGGCTTGCCCTGGTAGTAGGCGAAACTGCGGCGCTCGGCCATGCCGTCCTCGGCATGGCCCACATCCCGGATCCGCAGCGGCGCGCCGGCGACGTTCTTGATGATGATGTCGTTGAACTCGCTGACCGCGGCGACACGGCCGAGGGTGCGCACGCCGACTTCGGTCGGCCCGCGCACAATGCGCCCGCCGGGGGATTCGACGTTCTCCTTCTGAATGGCGCTCTGCACGTCCTGGGCCGTCAGCCGGTAGCCGGAGAGTTTGTCGAGGTCGAGCAGGACGTTGATCTGCCGCTTGCGCCCGCCGCCGATACTCACCCCGCCCACTCCGTCCACCGTTTCCAGGGCGCGCCGGATGGTCTTGTCGCCGATCTCGGTCAATTCGCGAGACGTCCGTTCGCCGCTGACCGCCAGGACGATGACCGGGTCGCTGTCGGGGTCCGCCTTGGCGACGGTCGGCGGCAGCACGCTGGCCGGCATCTGGCGCATCGCTCCGCTGACCTTCTCGCGGACGTCTTCGGCCGCCTCTCCGATGTCCTTCTCCAGCACGAAGGTGACGATGATCGAGGCGTTGCCTTCCGAAACCATGGCGCGCATTTCCTCGATGCCGCTTACCGAGGCGATGGCCTCCTCCAGCGGCATCACCACCTGCGAGGTGACTTCTTCGGGGCTGGCGCCGGGCAACTTCACGCGCACGTACACGGTAGCCGGATCGCTGCGCGGGAACAGGTCGACGTTCAGATCCAGGAAACTGAAAACGCCCATCACCACCAGGAACATGATGAGCATGAAGGCAAAAACAGGCCGGTGTACGCAGATTTCGGAAAGACGCACGATTGTCCCCGCTTTAGAAAAGATGATTGTACCCTGTAAGATGGTTACCTATTCATGAGCGTGAT
>CAYOTD010000175.1:6656-8752 GCA_964406685.1 uncultured Solibacteraceae bacterium
CTCGCAGTCCGTGGGCATGGGCAAGGCCCTGGCCGCCGAATCCGCCGCGGCGCGCGCGGTCTTTGCAGAAGCCGACGCCGCGCTCGGCTTTCCCCTGTCGAATCTGTGTTTTGAAGGCCCCGAAGAGGACCTGAGACTGACCGCCAACACGCAGCCGGCCCTGCTGACGGTGTCCATTGCCGCCCTGGCCGTGCTGCGGGAGCGGGGGCGGACGCCGGACTTCGTGGCCGGCCACAGCCTGGGCGAGTACTCGGCCCTGGTGGCCGCCGGCGCGCTGCGCTTTGCCGACGCGGTCCGCCTGGTGCGCAAGCGCGGGCAGTACATGCAGGAGGCCGTTCCCGCCGGAGTGGGCGCGATGGCCGCGATTCTGAAGATGCCGGAAGGCAGGCTCGACCAGGTGCTGGCCGAGGCGGCGCAAGGGGAGGTGGTCACCGCCGCCAACCTGAACTCGCCCGACCAGGTGGCCATCGCGGGGCATGCCGGCGCCGTGGCGCGCGCCATGGAGTTGGCCAAAACCGCCGGAGCCAAGCGGGCCGTTCCCCTGCCCGTGAGCGCTCCCTTCCATTGTCCGCTCATGAAGCCCGCGCAGGAACGCCTGAAGGCCGACTTGGACGCAACCGAGTTCCGGGATCTGGATGTCCCGCTGGTCAACAACTGGGAAGCGCGCCTGATCCGGACGGGAGCGGAAGCGCGTGAGGGGCTCTACCAGCAGGTGCCCAACACCGTGCGCTGGGTCGATTCCATGCGCCTGCTGCGGAGCCTGGGAGTGGAGCGGTTTCTCGAAGTGGGCGCCGGAGCGGTGCTGTGCGGACTGCTGAAGAACCTGGACCCGGCGGCCCGGTCGGCCCGGTTCGGCGAACCGTCAGACTGGGAGAAGGTCAATGCGTTGCCCGCGTAGATTGCTTTCCATTCTGTGGGCCGGGGCAGCCCTGGCGGCGGGTGGCTTTCCCATCGGGTTCCGCAATCTGAAAGTGAAGGTGCTGCGACAGGGAAGGTAGATGATCAACGGCCGCAGGATCGCGCGCTGGGAGGCTGTGCTTCTGGCGTGTATCCTGTCGGCGCATCTGGCGGCGTTGCTCTACCTGGCCTGGCGCACCGGTGTCACGGTGGACGAGCCGGCCCACTTGTTGTCCTCCTGTCTCTACTGGCACGGGCGGGACAATCTGCGGCCTCGCGACATGCCCCCGAATGATCAAGATCGCCGGGGGATGGGTGCCGCGCCTGACCGGGCTGCCGGTTCCCTACGATCATCCTTCCTGGAACCTCCAGCACGAGTGGTCCATCTCGCTTGAAATGATGGACCGTCTCCGCGAGCGGATCCCTCGGGTGTTCTTCCTGTCCCGTCTGCCGCTGCTGGCCTTTCCTCTGCTGACCGGAGCGCTGCTGTGGTGGTGGGCGCGGCGGATCTTCGCGCCGGCCACGGCGCTGCTGATCCTGGCCGCATTCGTCCTGGAGCCGACCGCGTTGGGCCACGGCGCTCTCTTCAAGAACGATCTCGCGGCCACTTTCGGCTACCTGCTGTTCTGGTATCGCGCCTGGGTGTACTGGCGCGACCCGCGGAAGCGAAACGCGGCCTGGCTGGGCGTGGGGCTCATGGTCGCGATCCTGGCCAAGCTCTCGATGCTCATCCTGCTGGCAATCGGTCCGGCGGTGGTGATCGCACGCCATCTTACTCTCTCGCCGAAGCGGCTGCGCGCGATGGCAGCCGGGTTGATACTCGTTCTGGCGATCCCCTATCTGGCTTCCATTGCCGCCTGCCAGTTCGATGCCTCACGGCTGCGGGCCTGGGATCTCCGCGTTCTTGACCGCGATCCGCGGGTATGGGACGCTTTTCTGGCGGCCGCCAAGGTGTTCCTCGTCCTGCCGCTGCCCGATCCGATGTGGGACGGCACGGTCTCGCTGATGCAGGTCAGCGGCGAAAGACAGAGCATCTTTCTTCTGGGACGAAACCTGGATAGAAGCAGTCCTTTCTACTTTCTTGTCGCCCTGGCCTTGAAGGCGCCCGTCCCACTGCAATTGCTTTTCGCCGGGGCGCTGCTGCTGGAGGCCCTGGCGTTGCGCCGGCGGGAGTTCGATAAGCGGCGGCTGTTCTGGAT
>CAYOTD010000176.1:0-8733 GCA_964406685.1 uncultured Solibacteraceae bacterium
TGTGACGTGCGACGATCCTGCCTATAACTGTCAGTACTGCGTTTCGTGCTGCAAAGACCTTCCGTGTATAGAGCAATCAGACTGTCAATAAGGAGGTGGCCATGAAATATGTATTCGCGATGGCGGCGCTGAGCGTACTGACGGCGGTCGAGTCATGCGCGCAGTACGACGCCCCGCACAACATGAGGAGCCGGAGTATCCCCACCGAGTGGACTACCATCGCTCTGGAAGAAGTGGGTGAGAATCTGCAACTCGTGTTGCCGGATCCAGTGAAGCAACGCTGGGTTCTTGGCGTCGAGGTCAAGCCGGATGGCAAGGACCGCGTGGACATCAGCGAAGCGCGGCTAAAGACCCTTGCGATCACGCGGATTCGGAAACTGGAGCAGGTGTCCGCATACGATCGCAGCAAGGTGAGAACGTCACGCGGCGCCGTTTGTGTCGAAGGCTCCGGGAACGATAGTGTACTTGTCGTCTCTGTAGAGATGGTCCGCCCCCGTGTTGTAGACATCAGCGGAGGGGGTTCGACGCCGACTAGGCTCCGGGTGGAGAACTCGGTTCTGCTCGTCGACGGTTCGCCCACGGGAAAGGGCTTCAGCGGCCGTCATGAGCTTATTCTGGTTGCGGGTTTTGGATCTGGGAGTACGAGCGCATCCACAACCTCGGTTCCGACTCGGACCCAACAAGGCACGTACGTCGTCGCTGCGGATCTGATGAGATCGCATCTTATTCGGCATGTTGATTTCAACCCTGTCGCGGAACACGCCGGCCCCCGAACCTTGATTGTCCACATCGAGATCGGCCCCGATGGCGCGGTCAAGGATGTTCGTTGTCAGGGAGATGATTCGGGCGATCTGTCCTCGATGATCGCGGCGACGCTACGCCAGTGGGCATTCCGGCCGTTCCAGGTGAGCGGCCGCATCGAATCCGTTCAGGCGCGGTTCCCAGTCCTGGTCACACCCGAAGGCCGCGTGGCCTCGGAGTTCTCGCCCACGGCGGTGGTCCGCTAGACGGCAGGAGAGCGAGTGAGTACCCGAAACATGCGGTCTTGGTTTGACGTAGTAACGAACACGGTGATCATAAGTGTCTTGTCGTACTTCGCCTACGCGGTGTGGGACACTCGCCAGCATGCGCAGGTGAGTGCTCCGGCACCGGACTTCGCACGACTGGCAACCCTTGTGCGAGGCACCCACCCGCAAGCTGGCAGGACGGCTGTGCTCGTGATCGGCCAGGACTGCCGGGCTTGCAGTGCAGACGCGCCGTTCGACCGCGTGCTGACGGAGATCGGGAATCGGAGCTCGGGGCGGTTGTCGGTGGTTGTCGTTCTCCCGGAAAAGGGCAGTGATCCGGTCGAATTCTTGCGGATGTATGGCTTGGGCAACAGTCGAGTTGTTCGAGTGGATCTTCGCAAGTACGGAATCGGCCGAACACCACTGCTCATGATCACGGATGCGAAAGGCAAGATTCAGAAGATCTGGGTTGGCCAGCTTCGCGAGGATCAGCAGACATCAGTCTTGAAGCCGGCGGAGGGCTGACCGGGGAATGGTACTCCCCCGGTGCCGTCGTCCGGACCGAGTGAGCCTTCACATCCGTCATAACGATCGAGAGATCGGGATCATCGAGCGTCTTGGTAGGGCCCGGAGGAAACCGTCTGCTGGAGCAACTCGGGGTGGAGCCTCGCGCTATAATTGCTCTGCCAGGCTCCCACCGCATGCAGCCCCGGCTCGACGAGATCGGCTTCCGCGACCCCACCCGCGCCGCCGCCTTTCTGGCGCGCCTGCAAACGCTGGTTCCCCTCCGGCATCTGGCCCGGATCCTCGTGCTGCTGGCCTCGTCGCCCGATGCCGACCGGACGCTCAGCGGCATGGTGGACCTGGCCGAGCGCCAACCGGAGGCGTTCGCGCGTCTGACCCAATCGGGGCCGGGCCTTCAGTCCCTGATGGCGGTCTTCGCCTACTCGCGCTTCCTGGGCGCGGAGGTTCTCCAGCACCCGGAGTGGATCGAAGAGCTGGCCGCCGAGGATGCCGGCCGTGTCGTCCCGGTCGAGGATCTGGTCCTCCGGCTGGAGTCCTTTCTTGGCGCCGAGCCGGGACCTCCCTCGCCGTTGATTCTTTCCCTGTTCCGCCGCCGGCAGCTTCTGCGCATCCTGCTGCGCGACGTGCAGGGACCAGCCGAGCTGTCCGAGATCACCGAAGAGCTTTCCAACCTGGCCGATGCCATCCTGCACGTCACCTACCGCCGCCTGCGCGAGGACCTCGTTCGCCGTTACGGGACGCCCTGGCACACCGGAGCGGACGGCGAGGCACGGCCCTGCGGCTTCTCGATTCTGGGCCTCGGCAAACTCGGCGGCCGCGAGCTGAACTACAGTTCGGATATCGACCTCATGTTCGTCTATTCCGGCGCGGGGGAGACCGACGGAGGGTCGAAGATCAGCAACAAGCAGTTCTTCCAGAAGGTAGCCACGCAGTTGACCGAACTGCTCTCCATCCACACGGCCGAAGGCATGTGCTACCGCGTCGATCTTCGCCTGCGTCCCGATGGTCGGTTGGGCGAGGTCAGCATCTCCCTGGACGGCGCCCGGACCTACTATCAAAGCCGCGGGCGCGACTGGGAACTGCAAATGCTGATCAAGGCGCGCGTCGCGGCGGGCGAGGCCGAGCCCGGCCGCGATCTGCTGGCGCTGGTGGAACCGCTCATCTATTCGACCACTCTGGACTTCAGCGCCGTCGAATCGGTCTCCGCCACGCGCGAACGCATCCACGAGAAGCTGGCCGCGCGCAAGAGCCGCGCGGGATTGGACGTGAAACTGGCGCGCGGCGGCATCCGCGACATCGAGTTCCTGGTGCAGTGTTTGCAACGGCTGCACGGCGGCCGCGAACCCTGGGTCCGTCACGGGGGCACGATGCTGGCGCTGTTTCGCCTGCGCGACAAGGATTTCCTTTCGTCCACCGAGTACTCGCGCCTGGCCTCCGCCTATCAGTTTCTGCGCAACCTCGAACACCGCCTCCAGTTCGACGAGGACCAGCAGACCCACGCCCTTCCCACGGGCCGCGACGAGCTGGAACTGCTGGCGCGCCGCATGCCCGCGGCGCAACTGGGCGCCGCTCCTTCGGCGGAGGGCCTCCTCCGGGAGCTGAACACTCATCTCGAAGAGGTCCAGGAGATCTACGAGCGCGTCATCCACGCCCAACGGCCCGTCTACTACACCAATCCCGCTTCGACGGCGGCGCCGGACAGCGCGCCGGCGGAAGAGACCGAGACCGCGGCCAGCAACCTGGTCCGCTCGCTCGATGAGAAGGCGCCGGGACTGGCCGGCGCGCTGGCGCGCGCCAATCTGCGCCGCGGCGCCCGCCACTTCGAGCACTTTCTGGAACACGTTGTCGCGCGGCCCGGCCAACTGGAACGGTTGGACCGCGACAGCGTGCTGGCCGGCTACACCCTCGACCTGTTCGAACACAGCCCCTACTACGCGGAGCAGTTGATCCGGACCCCGGAATTGCTCGAAGAGCTGGTCGACATGCGCGAACACCCCGAGGTGGAGCCTCACTATGGAGACCTGGCGTTCGCCGAACCGACCGAGTTGCGGCGCTACTTCCGCCGGCGCATGATGCGGATCCAGAGCGAGAGCATCTGCCTCCCCGTGCCGATCTTCCTGACTCTTGGCCGCACTTCCGACCTGGCCGACGCGGTCTGCGCCGCCTGCTACCAGATCGCCGTCTCGCAGGTGGCCGCCGCGCGTCCGCCCTCGCCGGACTACGAGCCGGCCGATCAGTTGATGGTGATCGCTCTGGGACGGCTGGGCATGCGGGAATTCGACCTGGCCTCCGACGCCGACCTGGTCTTCGTGCTACCGGACGAAGACGCGGAGGAGCGCCTGTTCTGGACGCGAGTCGCCGAACGGATGATCGACCTAGTCACCGCCTACACCGGCCACGGCGTCATGTTCGCCGTCGATACGCGGCTCCGGCCCAACGGCCGCGAGGGCGCGCTGGTGCAGACGGTGGGGGCCTACAAGGATTACTTCGCCAACCACGCCGAAGCCTGGGAAGGCATTACCTATATGAAGTCGCGCGCCGTGGCGGGCAACCTGGAGCGCGCAACGCGGTTCCTGGATGAGCTCCAGCAGATCGACTGGCGGCGTTACGGACAGAGCTACCGCTCCAAGAAGGCGTTGCGGCAGATGCGCGCACGGCTCGAAAAGGAACAGGGCCCCGGCGACCCGCTCAAGGCGGGCTTCGGCGGCTACTACGATATCGACTTCGCGCTCATGTTCCTGCGCCTGAAGGCCGCCGGCATGTTCTTCAAGGTACTGAACACGCCCGAGCGCATCGACGTCATTGAGCGCATGGGCCACCTGGAACGCGCCGACGCCGTCTTCCTGAACGATGCCGCCACCTTCTACCGCGCCATCGACCACGCCTTGCGCGTCTCCACCGGCCATGCGGGCGGAGGCCTGCCGTCGTCGCCTTCTCAACTCGCGCTGCTGACGGAACTGGTGACGCGCTGGATGCCGGAGCATCTCCACGACCAGCCGCTCGACGTGGAACTGGCCCAGATTCAGGCTCACACGCGCGACTACTTCGAACGCCTGTTTGCCTGACCGAGAGCGAGCGCCAGCAGGAGTTGCCCTCCGTAGTATGCGGTCCAGTTCAGGTAAGGATAGAACGGCACCGGCGCGCGGAACCGGTTGACAGCCAGCACGGCGTCGGAAAACAGGAACAGCAGCGCGCCCGCCGCGGCCATGCCGCCGACGCCGAAGCTGGCAATGGTCATCCACGTAATGGCGAGCGTGTACAGCGCCACCGGTGCCCGCATCCCGCCCAACCCTGGCCACAAGTAGAGCAGCAGCGCGCCGGACAACGCCAGCACCGCCAACCCCGCCCGAGGATCTGGCCGGCGCCGGCCAACCCTTAGGAAGCAGACGATGTAGGCGATGTGCGCGCACAGGAAGGCCACCAGTCCGTGCAGGAAGTGGCGGCCGCCGAAGGCCAGCAGGGCGTCGCCGGTGGCGCTGAGCAGCAGGCCGAGGGCCAGTTCCGGCCGTCCCCGCGCCGCCACCGCCAGGGCCGCCACCGGAATGGTCTTCACGATCCACCGGCCGGGATACCCTCCGAGCCAGACCGAGAACAGGTTCAGCGCGCTGAAGAGCAACGAGATCGCCAGCCAGGGCCGCATCCGATCAGGGTCGCACGTCCGGGGGGCGCCTCGGGCGGCGTCACTTCCGGGCCGGTTGACGGGTTAGATACGATAGGGATCGGTCCCATGAGCAAGAAGATCCTTGTCGTTACCGGCGACGCCGGAGAAGGTTACGAGGCGCTGTACGCCGTTCACCGGTTCCAGGAGGCGGGCTGGGAGCCGGTGGTCGCCGCCCCGTCGAAGAAGCGGCTACACCTGGTCATGCACGACTTCGAGCCCGGCTGGGATACCTACGTCGAACGGCCCGGCTATGGATTGGAAGCGACCGCGACCTTCGAGGATGTCTCCCCCTTGGAGTACGACGCCGTCCTGATCATCGGCGGGCGCGCGCCCGAGTACTTGCGGCACGACGCCCGGCTGATCGGGATCGTCAGGACAATGTACGCTTCGGACCGGTGGGTCTTTGCCATCTGCCACGGCATTCAGGTGTTGGTGGCGGCCGGCCTGGTGAAGGACCGCTCGGTTACCTGCTACGAGCACGTGCGCTACGAGGTGCAGCAAGCCGGCGGCACGTGGAAGCCGCAGCAGGCCGTGCGCGACGGACGAATCGTGACAGCGCAGACCTGGCAATCGCACCCCGAGTTCTACCGTGAGATCTTCGCCTGCCTGGCCGAATAGCATGCCCCTTGATCCGGAGATACAGAAGTACCTGGAGCGCGCGGGCCCGCGCCGTGAGATGACGGTGGAAGAGACGCGCGCCGCCTATCGGGCGGCCTCCGAGGCGGCGGCCGAGCGCTGGGATCTGGCGCTGGTGGAAGACCGCGAGGCGGCCGGCGTCCCCGTACGCGTGTACGCCACCGGCGATGGCGAAACCGAGCCGGTCCTCGTCTACCTGCACGGCGGACGGTTCTTCTCCGGCGATCTGACGACGCACGACGGCGCCTGCCGCGCATTGGCGGCGCATTCCGGCTGGCGCATCGTAGCCGTCGATTACCGACTTGCGCCCGAGCACCCGTTCCCGGCGGCGCTATGGGACGCCGTGGCGGTGGCTTCCGCGTACCAGGAGAGCGGAGCCACGGTGGGCCTGGGCGGCGACAGCGCGGGTGGCAACTTGGCTGCGGCAGCCGCTCTCGTACTACGCGGGCGCGGCGTCCCGCTGGCGTGCCAGCTTCTGATCTACCCGATGCTCGACGCCACCTGCGGACTGCCGTCGCATATCCGTTACCGCTCCGGCTACGGTCCCGGCAGCGCGGAGATGAAGCGCGGCTACGCCGAGTATCTGCCGGAAGGCACCGACCTGGAAGACCCGCGCATCTCGCCGCTGTGGGCCGACGATCTGGCCGGACTGCCGCCGGCTTTCGTTCTCACAGCCGAATTCGACTCGCTGCGCGACGAAGGCGAGCGCTACGCCGAGCGGTTGGCCGAAGCCGGCGTGCCCACCACGCACCTACGCCTGGAGGGCGCCATCCACGGCGTCTTCACACTGGGCGGTATGCTGACGGCGGGCCGCGAAGCCACCCGCCGCGCGGGCGAATGGCTGCGCGGCGTGATTGCCTAGACGTCTACTTCCTTCCACTCCACCACGCGCTTCTCGTAGATCGCCTTGCGGCCCATCATCGCCACCAGAGTGGAGATGCGCGCCGAATCCGCGTTGTTGACCGGGGTCTTCCGACCGCGCGCGTTGTCGATGAAGGCGGCCAGGGCCAGGTAGTTCGAGTCCTGCCCGGCGTCGGGAACGTCGATCTTCAGCGCGGCGCGCTTGTCCAGCGGGCTCCAGAGAGCGGTAGCCAGGTCGACCGCGCCGATGGAGCCGAACACCCGCTCCTTGATTCCCGAGAACCCCGGCGGATCGAAGTAGAGATGGGTGAAGGTCAGCCGGATGTCGCCGGGGAAATCGTAGATCACGGTGTAGTTGTCCATCGTGGTGCGGCCAGGCGGGACGTCCTTGTAGAGGTTGATGCCGCCCGAACCGAAAGCGCGCAGCGGCGGCCCGCCCGCGGCCCAGGTCATCAGGTCGAGGATGTGGCAAGCCTGCTCGACGATGTTGTCGCCCGACCGCGACCGGTCGAAGTACCACGGTGTGCCGCGCGGCAGGTCGAGCGTGTTGCGATAGCCCTGTAGGAAAAGCACCCGGCCGATGCCGCCCTTCTTGATGAACTCCATCGCGGCCCGGCGGTTGGGATCGTGCCGCAACTGGAATCCCGCCTGAAAGATGCCCTTTGACGCCTTGGCCGCGTTGGCCACCATGCGGCATTCCTCCGGCGTCATGCCCATCGGCTTCTCACCGTAGACGTGCTTGCCGACTTCCAGCGCCGCGACGAAGATCATCTTGTGCGTGTCGACCGGTGTCGCCACCACCACGGCGTCGATGTCGCGCCTCTCGTCCAGCATCTTGCGGAAATCCGGATAGATGGCCGGATCGTGGCCGGCTTCTGTGGCCGCCGCCTTCGCCCTGTTCGCGTTGTCGGGGTTGAGGTCGCAGATCGCCACCACGCGGACACCGGGCACTTTCAGGATGTTCCGCAACAGGAACGAGCCGCGGTTGCCTACCCCAATGGCGGCAACCCGGACCGTGTCGTTGGGCGACTGCGCGGAGAGAATAGCCGGCGCCGCCAGAAAGACGCGACGAGTGCAGTTAGTATCCATTAAGTAAGTCTCACTTTCTCCTGCTCAGATTCTCGAAAAGGAACAGGCCGCTCTTGCCGGGGGCGACAAAATCCAGGTCGCCGTCGCCATCCAGGTCAGCCACCGGAAGCTGCATGCCGGCGCCGGCTCGGGTGCTGTAGTCGATGATGTGGCGAACCCATTCGATGCCCTTGCCGTCGGCCGCCTTGCGGAATTCGTACCAGTAGATGCCCAAGGGCTCGCGCGCGCCCGGATCGCGGTCGTGCCCCAGGTAGCGCTTGCCGGCCAGCAGGTCCGGCCGGCCGTCGCCGTTCAGATCGATCAGCGTGGTGGCGTGGACCTGCGACCAGCTCTCATCGATCACGCGGCGGGTGAACCTGCCGTCCGCGCCCTGCTCCAGCCAGTAGATGCCGTAATCGTGCGAGGCGGGGACCAGGATGTCGTTGCGGCCGTCGGCGTTGATGTCGAGGACATGAAGGAATCCCGGCTGCTTCTCGAAGTCCCAGGCTGGATGGTGAGCCCAGTTGGCCGCGCGCGGGTCGGAGGGCGCCTCGAACCAGCCCTTGGCTGTGAGAACGTCGCTGCGCTTGTCGCCGTTGACGTCACCCGCGCCAATGCCATGCCCGTGGTTCTGCGGAGCGATCTCGTGTTTCACGAAAGCGCCGTTGCGGATCTCGTACCAGACCAGCGGCCCCTTGCCGAACTGGGGCAGTAACTCGTTCGCCTTGCCGTCGTTGTCGATGTCCACCAGGAAACTGAACTCGACGTTGAAGCCGCCGTCAATGGCGTGTTCCTTCCACGCCCCCACGCCGCCGCCGGGGTTCGCCCACCAGGCCAGCTTGCGCGCGAACCAGGAGCAGGAGACCACATCGAGCCGGCCGTCGCCGTTGACGTCGATCAGGTGGTCGGAGAAGTTGTCGATGTAGTTATCCGTGCGCGGATTGGCGAACTCGATTTCGCGGAACCGGTGTGGTG
>CAYOTD010000177.1:0-8718 GCA_964406685.1 uncultured Solibacteraceae bacterium
GGACGGATTGAACTGGTCCGCCGGAAGCTGCGCGATCGGCGCCTGGGCGTACTTGGCCTTGGCCGCCGCTGTGATGCTGTTGATGGCCGTGGCGTCGAATCCCCTCACCGCGCGGTTCCAGCGTTCCGCCGTCGGGCTGTTGTACTCCCAACGCAGCCCGAGGTTCAACGTCAGGTTGGGCCGCACGTGCCAGTCGTCCTGGAAGAACACGACTTCGTAGAGCGAATCGTTCTTCGAGGAGGCGTTGATCGTGTAGCTTCCGCTGCTGGGCAGGCCCAGCAGAAACGCCGCGAAGGCGCCCCCAAAGGGCGACCCGGCGGCGGTGGTGCTGGCTTTGACCCAGGTGCTGTCGAAGGTGTAGCTGCCGGTGGCGTCGTTCCAGGCGATGTTGGAGAAGTCGAAGACCCGGTGCTCCCCGCCGAACTTCAAAGTGTGTGCTCCCGCGATCTTGGTCAGGCTGCCGAAAAGCTGGTAGGTATTGAAAGGCTGGTCGGTGGTGTTCAGGTTCATGCTGGGGCTGGCCACGAAAAACCCGTCCGAGAAGGTGAACTTCGGCAGCAGCAGTTGCGTGGCGTTGGCGGAAATGTACGTCGGAAACCCGAGGGTGGTCGGATCGAAGCCTCGGCTGTTCTGGATGTAGTAGGCGCGGTAGCGGGTGAATCCGGCCCGCAGGTTGCCGACCAGCGTCGGCGAGAAGGTGTGCGAGTCGTCCACAACCCCGCTCCAGATCGCTCGCAGCCCCGCCTGCCCGTAGGCGATGTTGTCGAAGATGTTGCCCGAATCCTGCCGCCACAGGCTGTGCCGGATACTGCCCGTAATCTTGTTGGCGTTGCTCAGATTGGCGTCCAGCCGGCCGGAGAACGAGTAGTACTTGTTGTTGGTCGTCAGGCCCGCGTAGTAGTTGTTGGCTCCGTCGGCGGCCCCGGCGCGGTTGGGTAACGGAATGTAGTCCAGGAACTTCGTCGCTATCGAAGTGAAACGGCTCTGCGGTACGAGGTTGCCGGGGAACACCTGCCGGGTCACGGCGCTGCCGGATAGCACCGCCGTGGCGGGATCGTACAACTGGTACCCTGTCCCTCGCGCCAGCAGCGCCGAGAAATCTCCCTTACGCTGTTCGGCCGTGGGAATGGACATGTAGTACGGCGCCGGCTCGCTGTTTCTGTGGCCCTCGTAGGTGAAAAACCAGAACAGCTTGTCGCGGCCGTCGAATGCCTTCGGCACCCATACCGGACCTCCCGCCACCAGGCCCCAGGTGTTCTGGCGGAAGATGGTCTTCCTGCCTCCCGATGCGTTGGTGAAGAACGGCGTGGCGGTAAGATTGGAAACCTGGTTGAACTCGGACAGCGACCCGTGCAGTTGGTTGCCGCCGCCTTTGGTGATCACCTCCACCGTGCCGCCGCCCGCCCCGCCGTAGGCTGCGTCGACGTTGAAGACTTCCACCTTCACCTCGCTCACCGCCTCTACCGGCGGACTGAAGGCCGCCCGTCTGCCGGTGGTGCCCAGCGTGCCGATGTTCGGGACCCCGTCCAGCAGGGCCTCGTTGGCCCCCGACACCCCGCCCCCCATGGCGAAATCGGAGAAACCCGCGTTCTCGTAGGGGCGGTTCTGATCCCGGTTGCCCGTGTTGATGACGGCATAGGCCATCACCGCCAGATCCATGGGCGCTCGCCCGTTGATGGGCAGGTTCTCCACTTCCTGCGTGGTGATGGCTTGTCCGGCCGATGCGCTGACCGTGTTCAGCGCCGGGGCGTCGGCCACCACCGTGACACTCTCGCTGATACTGCCGACGCTGAGCTGGATGTCCACCGCAACTCGCATGTTGCTGGCGACCTCCACGCCGGACTGCACGTACTTCTTGAAGCCCTGCGCCTCGGCGCTGATCTCGTACGTTCCGGGGGGAAGCTGCGGAACGGTGTAGAAACCCTCGGGGCTCGACACGGTCGGATACCGGCTGTTGGTGTCGACCTTCCTGGCCGTGACCTTGACGTTGGGTACTGCGGATCCGCTGGAATCCGTGATCCGGCCCGTAAGGGTGGAGCGATACTCCTGGGCAGGAAGCAGGCTGGCACAGGCAAGCAAAAGCAACCCCGCGTGACGGGACATTTGAAACCTCCGGCTGAAGCAAGAAACCACAGCAAGGAATAGGACAACTTTCCGCCGCCGTCCAGGGTTACTACAGTACGCAACGCTTTCTCGCTGCCAACGCCAATCAGATCAGTGGGATAGCGAGATCGCCGCAGCCGCTGCCGCAACGTTGCGCACGTCCGATATATCATGGAAACCGGCCGGAAGGACCGGCCGGCGGCACGGCGGTACCCTGATGAACAGCTCCATGAAGAGCCAGACTCCGGATTCCGCGACGGTGGACCCCTCGGTGGTCCGCCTCCAGCTTGACCGTATCCTGGCCAGCCCTCAACTTCGCAACAGCAAACGCTCCCAAGCCTTTCTCCGCTTCGTCGTCGAGGCCATCCTGGACGGGTCGCCGGAGAGCATCAAGGAGCGCACCATCGGCGTCCAGGTCTTCGGCCGCGATCCGGACTATGACACCAATGAAGACTCGGTCGTGCGCAATGCCGCCATTGAGGTGCGCAAGCGGCTGGCGCAGTACTACCTCGAACCCGGCCACGAGAACGAATTGCGAATCGTGCTGCCGCAGATGGGGTATCTGCCGGAATTCCGCGCGCCTTCCCCCGCCGCGCCCCCTTCAGCGCTCCCCGCCCGGACAAGGCGCTGGTGGCCGGCGGTGCCCGTCGCGATCCTGATCCTGCTGGCGGCCGTCTGGCTGCTCACCCGCAGCCGCCCCGACGATCTGGACCGGTTCTGGGCGCCGCTGATCGAGGATAGGGGCAGCATCCTGATCTGCGTTGGGCAGCCTTCGCGCGTCTATGGTTTCACCGGGCCCCGCCAGGCCGAGCTCGACCGGAAGATGGGCGCTAAAGATCTGGACTCGACCACGCTCACTCTCCGCGATCTGGCTCTGGTGAGCAGGAACTACCTCTTCTTCGGGGATGCCCTGTGTCTGGTCAAGGTGGGCGCGCTGCTCCAGTCCCGCAACAAACCGTTCCAGGTTCGCGGCGTTACGACCACGCCCTATCAGGACCTGCGAGGCCACCCTGTCGTGCTGGTCGGCTTGTTCAACAATCCCTGGACTCAAAGGCTTACCGGCAGCTTGCGTTACTACTTCGTCCGCGTCCCCGAGCAGCGCCGCGACGAACTGCGCGACCGGCAGAACGCGGACCGCGCGCTTTGGTCGGTGCCCGGCGAGCCGCGCAGCGAGGAGATGTACGACGACTACGCCATCGTTGCCCGCGTTTTCGACGCCTCGACGGAAAAGACCCTCGTCGCCATCGCCGCCGTCACCCAGGCCGGAACGCAGACCGCGGGTGAGTTCGTCAGCCACCCCGGTTACATGAAACAGGCCTTCCACGACGCCCCCGCGGATTGGAACCACAAGAACATCCAGCTAGTCCTCAAGGTGAGGGTCGTAACCGGCGCTGCCGGCCCCCCGGTCGTAGTAGCCCGCCACCTCTGGTAGCCCCTGCCGCTTCCCCCTTCCCGCCCCATGTTATCCTCGAAGCGGCGGGTGTGTGGTTCTTTCCCCGGCCCCGCTCTGCAACAACAAATCTGACCGAACAAAACCAAATCCTCCCTTTGTTTGCAACGCGTTTTACAATACATTCCCTTTTTGTTCGCCATTAACCCGGCCTCGGCTCCTCCTCCCCGGTGAACTCCCCTTCGTCCCCTCCCGCCGCGCCAAACCCCCCGTTCGATGGATTGCCGTTCTCTCTCAATGGCTTAGTGGGCCAAACTGGCGTGGAAACCCGCTGCGCGGGTGCTGACTGGGAAACCAACGATCCACTGCCGGAGGAGAACTGTACATGAGCACTCAACCGATGGAGCTGGCAACGGGCACAGCGAACGGATTGGTCTCCATCGACCATTCCCTCGACGCCGCCATCGCACGGCGCCTGGCTGAGGAGCGCGCGCGCCTGGAGCGCGAACAGGGGCTTGGGACTCGCGGCCCGCACCACTTCAAGCGGCCCGCCGAGCGGCCGTTCACCCGCGAGCAGCGCGGCCAAACCCGGCTGCTGTTCGGGGGACTCACGTGGAAACACGAGAAGCTGATCCACGGCGCGCTGGAGTCGTTGGGATACCTCGCCGAGACGATGCCCACGCCCAACGTCGCCGCCTTCCAGCTTGGCAAGGAGTACGGTAACAACGGCCAGTGCAACCCGACCTACTTCACCGTCGGCAACCTGGTCCAGTACCTCCAGTCGCTGGAAGCCAAGGGGATATCGCGCGAGGAGATCATCGACCGCTACGTCTTCTTCACCGCCGGCGCTTGCGGCCCCTGCCGCTTCGGCATGTACGAATCCGAGTACCGCCTCGCGCTGCGCAACTCCGGCTTCGAGGGCTTCCGCGTGCTGCTGTTCCAGCAGTCGGGCGGCCTGTCGCAATCCGACGTGGAAGCCGGCCTCGAGATGAATCTCGATTTCTTCCTCGGCATCCTGAACGCGATGAACTGCGGCGACGTGCTGAACGAAGTCGCCTACGCCATCCGTCCCTTCGAGACGCGCGCCAGCCAGACCGACGAGACCCTCGGCCGCGTCATGGACCACATGCACGGCGTCTTCCGCAGCCGGAAGCCGCTCAAGGCGAGCTACGCGGGCAAGTTTCTCCACCAGTTGCGCGGCGACGACTACACCTCCGCGCTGCGGCTGTGCCGCGACATGTACGACACCATCGAGGTGGACCGGTTGCGCGTCAAGCCCATCGTCAAGATCACCGGCGAATTCTGGGCGCAGACCACCGAGGGCGACGGCAACTTCAACATGTTCCGCTTCCTGGAGCGCGAAGGCGCGCAGGTCCTGGTCGAGCCCATCGGCACCTGGATCATGTACATGATCCACCAGGTGGTGCAGCGCTACCGCGATTGGAAAGGCCTGGAGGAGGGCGCGGTCCCGCCGCCCGTGTGGCAACTGGGCAAGCGCGCCCGCATCGAATGGAACTACCGGATGAAGGTGGCCCGGCTGAAGCTGGCCGAGTCGATCTTCCGCCGCGAGTATCACCGCGTGGTCGACGCCGTGGGCGGCCTTGCCCACCGGCTCGCCGACCAGTACGAACTCCAGCGCGCCGGGCATCCTTACTACAACTCGCGCGTGGGGGGCGGGGAAGGCCATCTCGAGGTCGCCAAGAACATCTACTACTCGAACAAGGACCTCGCCCACATGGTGCTCAGCCTGAAGCCCTTCGGCTGCATGCCCTCGACGCAATCCGACGGCGCGCAGGCCGCCGTGGTGTCGAACTTCCGCGACATGATCTACCTGCCCATCGAGACCTCGGGCGAGGGCGAGATCAACGCCCACAGCCGCGTGCAGATGGCCCTCGGTGAGGCCAAGAACAAAGCCAAACGCGAATTCGAGGAGGCGCTCCGGCGCACCGGCTTGACCCTCGACCGCTGCCGCGCCTACGTGGACGCCCACCCGGAGATGAAGCGCCCCATGTACAAGGTGCCGCACACCAAGGGTGTCGTCGGCACGGCGGCCAACTTCGTCCACCACATCGCGGAGCGCATCCGGTGAACCGCTACCTGGTCGGCATGGACGTCGGCTCGACCACCGTCAAGGCGGTGGTGATGGTGGAGGGCACCGACGAGATCGTCTGGCGCGACTACCAGCGGCACGACACCAAGCAGCCGGAAAAGACGCTCGAATTCCTCCGCCGCTTCGAAACCGAGATCGACGGGTTCGCTCCCGGCCGGACGCGCATCTTCATCACCGGCTCGGGCGGCACGGCCATCGCCCGCTTCCTCGGCGCGAAGTTCGTGCAGGAGGTCAACGCCGTCTCGCTTGCGGTGGAGAAGCTCTACCCGTCCTGCGGGTCGGTGATCGAGCTGGGCGGGCAGGACGCCAAGATCATCATCTTCAAGGAAGACCCGGAGACCGGCCGCAAGAAGAAGATCCCCTCGATGAACGACAAGTGCGCCGGCGGCACCGGCGCGGTCATCGACAAGATCAACGCCAAGCTCCGCATCCCCGCCGAACAGCTGTGCAACATGGGCCACCGCGGCATCAAGCTGCACCCGGTGGCGGGCAAGTGCGGCGTCTTCGCCGAGACCGATATCAACGGGCTCCAGAAAGCCGGCGTCCCTCCCGACGAGCTGATGGCCTCGCTGTTCGAGGCCATCGTCATGCAGAACCTCTCCGTGCTCACGCGCGGCAATACGCTGCGGCCCGAGGTGCTGTTGCTGGGCGGGCCGAACACCTACATCCGCGGCATGCGCGAATGCTGGAAGACCAACATCCCGAAGATCTGGGAGGAGCGCGCCTTCCCCTTACCGGAGGACGTTCCCCCCGAGGATCTGATAAAAACTCCCGACAACGCGCAGTACTTCGCCGCCATCGGCGCGGTCGAGTTCGGCAAGACCGAAGAGGCGGAGGTGGGCCGCTATGCCGGCTGGGAGAAGCTGAACTGGTACATTGAGACCGGGCGCGACGAGGAGAAGCGCCAGAAGGGCTCCGGCGGCGGGTTGGCGAAGGGCGAAACCGAACTGGAGGACTTCAAGCAGCGCTACCGCCACAAGAAGTTCACACCCTCGACCTTCCGCCTGGGCGAGGTGGTCGAGGGCTTCATCGGCATCGACGGCGGCTCGACCTCGACCAAGGCCGTGCTCGTCTCGAAGGACAAGGAACGCCGCATCCTGGCCAAGGCTTACCAGCTTTCGCGCGGCAACCCCATCGAGGACACCATCGAGATCTTCGGCAAGCTGGGCGCGCAGGCCGCCGGCCAGGGCGCGGAAATCCGCGTGCTCGGCGTGGGCACCACCGGCTACGCCAAGGACATTCTCAAGGACGTGATCGGCGCGGACGCGGCGGTGGTGGAGACCGTCGCCCACACCCAGGCCGGCCTGCACTTCTACGACGACGTGGACGTGATCTGCGATGTCGGCGGGCAGGACATCAAGATCATCATCCTCAAGAACGGCCGCGTGAAGGACTTCAAGCTCAACACCCAGTGCTCGGCCGGCAACGGCTACTTCCTGCAATCCACCGCGCAGGGTTTCGGCTACCCGGTGGAGCAGTTTGCCGACGTGGCCTTCTCGGCCACGGGCTTCCCTTCGTTCGGCTACGGCTGCGCGGTGTTCATGCAGTCCGATATCGTCGACTTCCAGCGCCAGGGCTGGAAGCCGGAAGAGATCATGGCGGGGCTGTGCAACGTGCTGCCCAAGAACATCTGGCTCTACGTCTCGCAAATCCCGAACCTCGCCGCTATCGGCCGGCGGTTCCTGCTCCAGGGCGGCACGCAGTACAACCTGGCGGCGGTCAAGGCGCAGGTCGATTTCATCGAGTCGCGCTTCAAGGGTGGCGGCGTGCGGCCCGACGTGATCGTGCACGAACACTGCGGCGAGGCGGGCGCCATCGGCGCGGCGCTGGAAGCGGGACGCCTGTGGGACCACGGCCGCAAGACCACCTTCATCGGCCTGGACGCGGTGGGACAGATCGCCTTCTCGACCACGCGCAGCGAGGATACCCGCTGCTACTTCTGCAAGAACAAGTGCCTGCGCACCTTCATCGACGTCACCACCAGCGTGCTGAGCGAGAACGCCTACCGCCCGGCCAAGACCAAAGTCCCGCTCGCCCAGGGCGCGCAGCGGCTCATCATCGCCACCTGCGAAAAGGGCACGGTGGAAGACGTCGGCGAAATGCGCTCGATCAAGGGCGAGCTCGACAAGCTCAAGAAGGAGAATCCCAACTTCGTCGAGATCGCGGCTCGCGCGGTGTTCAAGATCCCGTCGGTCTCCCCCGCCGCCGATCCGCCGCCCAAGTTCGCTTTCACCCTCGCGCAGAAGCGACGCGCCGAGTTGGTGAAGCGCCGCGAAACTCTGCGCATCGGCATGCCGCGCGTGCTCAACATGTACTCGCAGGCGCCGCTGTTCAGCGGCTACTTCGCCGCGCTCGGCCTCAAGGAAGAGAACCTGGTCTTCTCCGACTACACCACCGAGCAGCTCTATAAGGAAGGCGGCAAGCGCGGCTCGATCGATCCCTGCTTCCCCTCCAAGCTCGGCATCCCGCACGTGCACAACCTGCTCTACACGCAGCACGCCCGCAAGCCGCTCGACCTGATCTTCTTCCCCATGATCGACTGCCTGACCAGCGACCTGAAGGCGACCCAGGCTTCGCGCTCCTGCCCCACCGTCGCGGCCACTCCCGAAGCGGTGAAGGCCGCCTTCACCAAGGAGGGCGACCTGTTCGCCGAGAAGGGTGTCCATTACCTCGACACCTTCGTCAACATATCGAAGCCCGACCTGTTCGAGCGGCAGATGTACCAGCAGTTCCGCGACATCCTCGGCCTGACGCCGGAGGAGAATCACCGCGCGGTGCTTGAGGGCTACAAGGCGCTGGACCACTACAACAACGTCGTCCTCCGCGGGGCGGCGCGCGAAGTGCTCGACCAGCTCGAGCGGGAGGACCGCCTCGGCGTGGTCGTGCTCGGCCGCCCGTATCACAACGACCCGGGCATCAACCACGAGATCCTGCAGGAGTTCCAGAAGCTCGGCTACCCGGTCTTCACCCAGGACTCGCTCCCCATCGACGCCGACATCCTGGACCGCCTGTTCGGCGACGAGGTTCGCGCCGGCGAGATCCCGCACCCGATGGCCATCACCGACGTGTGGAAGAACTCCTACAGCGAGAACACCTCGCGCAAGATCTGGGCGGC
>CAYOTD010000178.1:0-5462 GCA_964406685.1 uncultured Solibacteraceae bacterium
GCGCCGTTGGTCACGTAGGCGATATCGGGCAGGTTCGGGAACGGCCGTGCTTTGTCGATGTACAGCCGGGTGTCCGCCACCGGAGCGTTGTAGTTGTAGATGTAGGCGCCCCGGCGCATGGCGGTTCCGATGTAGGAAAGCCGGAAACCGGTGTTCCACTGCTGCCGCTCGATGGTGAAGTTGTATTGCATCGAGTACGGCGTGCGGTAGTCCGGATTCTGAGCCGCCGACAGGGCCACCTCCGACGGTCCCCCCGTGCCGGAGGCCGGAAACACGCGCGGGAAGATCACCTGCGGATTGGTCTTGGGGTTGTTGTAGGAAGGCTCGGCCAGGTTGAACGGCACGTCTCCGAAATTCAGCGCGTAGGCCAGCGGGACGACGTTGAAGAACACGCCCCACCCGGCGCGGAACACGGTCTGGTTGCCCCAGGGCCGGTACGCCACACCGACGCGTGGCGCAATGTTCCGCTTCTGCTGGTGGATCAGGCGCTGGGAATCGAAACCCACGGAACTGGCCTCGACCACGCCCACGTAGCTCTTCGGGAAGATCGAACTGACCCGCGACATGGCGCCGTCCGGGATGACCAGTTTGCCCGAGCCGATATCGAACAACGACATCAATCCGTTGTTCTCGCGCCAGTTCAGGTGTAGTTCATAGCGCACACCCAGGTTCAGCGTCAGCTTTGGATTCAGCTTGAAATCATCGGCGGCGAAGAAATCGTAGGACCAACGGTTGCGGTTCACCTCGACCGGCGGAAACGCACGGGAGGCGGTGGTCGGAATGCCCAGCAGGAAATCGGCATACGGCTGGCCGGTGAAGCGGTCGGTGAAGCGGACGTTGCCGAACAGGTTGCTGTTGGTCCCGAAATCGTCATACTCGGCGCGCAGCAGGTTGAATCCGACCTTCACGCTGTGCCGGCCCTTGAACCAGCTCAAGTGTTCCTGGAACTCCTCGGTATGGGTCCGGTAACCCTTCTTTCTCCAGGGGTACTGATAGAGGCCCGTTATGCCGTTGCTGAAGCTCATGTTGAGAATCCCGTTGATGTCCGGCAGATTCGGCGCCAGTCCGACCAGGCCGAGCTGATTCACGATATCGAGACCGTGCTGGGTGGAGCCTTTGCTCAGATCGTAGTTGATAGGGTTGTTGTTGAGGCCGAATCCCCAGCGGAACTCGTTCAGCAGGTTCGGGCGGAAGGTGTGAGTCCAGGAGATGGTGGCCGCGCGGTCGTCGCGCTGCTGCCAGCGCTGCCCGATCGTCGGCAGGTTACCTTCCCACGGACGGCTGTATAGTCTCGACCAGGTGTAGCGCCCGAAGATCTGGTCCGATTCCCTCAGCTTGTGGTCAATGCGCGTGGTCCAATAAGTGGAGGGATCGTAGGGCCGGATCTTGAGCTCCCGGTAGTTCTGGCTGTGGAGCGTGTTCAAGTCGCCGTAGTTCGGCAGCGGAAAGAACTTGTCCTGGATCAGTTTTGAGACGGAGTTGATCCGGCTGGTGGGAATGACGTTGCCGGGGAAGGGCGAGCCGGCGGCGAACGGGTCGGTAACGGCAGTGGGCGAGGTCGCCAGGTTCCCGGTTCTCCAGGCGGCGGGCGCCACGGTGGGCGTCAGGCGGTCCTGGGCGGCGCTGCCGCGCGAGGTCTCGTAGGAGTAGTAGAAGAAGGTCCGGTTCCGCCCGTCGTAGATCTTCGGGATCCAGGCCGGGCCGCCCACCGCGAACCCCGGAGCGTGCCGGATGCCGGTGGCGCGCGCCGCATCGAAGAACCCCCGGGCGCGGAAGAACGGAGTCGAGTAGTAGTCGAACACCGCGCCGTGAAGCTGGTTCGTGCCCGACTTCGAGATGATGGTCACCTGGCCGATGGAGGCGAATTCGGCCGAGTTGTTGGACAGATCGACGTGCACCTCCTGGAAGGATTCGATGTAGTTGGCCAGGGGGCCGGTCTGCGTGTTGTCGACTCCGTCGGAGAACGTCGTTCCGTCGATGGACCAGTTGTTTTCGTTAACGCGGCTGCCGGCGAAGCGGGTCACGCTGCTATTTTGCTGTCCCTGCAATCCGGGCGACAGATTCAGATAGGCCCACAAGCCGCGCGAGTTGGTCGGGATGGTGTTGAGAATCAGGGAATCCTTGGAGTCCGAGATGCGCGCCGTTTCGGTCTCAATCAGTGTGGCGCCGCCGGAGACTTCGACCGCGGTTTCCACCGCGCCGACCTCCAGCCGGACGTCCACGCGGCGAATGTCGCGGGCGGCCAGTCGCACGTTCTCGACCACGAACGCCTTGAAGCCGGAGGCTTCGACGCGCACCGTGTAGGATCCTTCATTCAACTGCGCGATGGTATAGTTGCCAGCCTCGTTCGCCTGGGCGGAGGTTTTCAGACCCGTCGCCACGTTGGTCGCGGAGACCGCGGCCCCAGGCACAACCGCTCCCGTGCCGTCCACGACGGTTCCCGTGATGCTGGCAAATGTGGTTTGCGAGTGCGCCGTGCCCGAGAACACACCGAGAACGGCGGTAAAGGTGACAACAACAGTGAATCGAGACATGCGCTCCTCTTTTCCCTGCTGAGCTTATGCCCAGAGTATACACCCCTTGGCGGCGGTAGAATCGGAACAATTTCCATGAGACTTTCAAAACTACTGCTGATCATCCTGCTCGCTTCGGCCGCGTGGGCACAGGACGCGGCCAAGCAGATCGAGAGCCGCAACAACGCCTACAGCGACGAAATCGAGAAGTACTTCCGCGTTCTTCTTGTGGACGAGTACCCGGCCCGCGCCGCGCGAGCCTGGAACCGGTCCTACGCGAGCGCCGCCGCCTTCGAGAAGAGCGTGGCGCCCAACCGCGCGCGCTACCGCCGGATGCTGGCGCCGCCGGATCTGAAGCCAACCGGGCCGCTGGCGCGACGCGCGCATCCGCTGATCGCTGGCGTCAAGGCGGAGTGGTTGAGCCTGCCGCTAGGAGCGCTCAAGGCCGAGGGCGTGCTGGCGCTACCGGAGGATGCGAAGGGCCCGGTTCCGCTGGTCATAGCGCAGCACGGCATCGGCAGCAATCCGGAGCGCGTGTTCGGCGTGGGCGACGGCGAGAACCTGTATCACGACTATGGACACGAGCTGGTGCGCGCCGGTTTCGCCGTGCTGGCGCCCTTCAACCTGGCGACCATCGACAAGCGCAACCGCATCGAGCGGCTGGCGCGGCTGGCCGACACCACCCTGCCGGGCATCGAGCTGGTGCGCATGCAGGCGCTGCTGACCGAAGTGCTCAAGGACAAGCACATCGACTCGAAGCGAGTCGGCATGTGGGGCATCAGCCTGGGCGGCATGGCGACCATGTTCTGGATGCCGCTGGAGCCGCGCATCCGCTGCGGCATCGTGTGCGCGTGGTTCAACCACCGGCGCAACAAGATGGTGATTCCCGACGCGCGCTACTCCTGTTTCCTGGAGACCAAGGAGGAGCACGCCTTTTTCCGCGGCTGGCTGACCGAGTTCACCGACTCGGACGTGGCCAGCCTCATCTGCCCGCGGCCCCTGCTGGTGCAGGCCGGCAAGGCCGACCGCATCGCCCACTGGCCGCAGATCCTGGAGGAGCTGGACGCCTCCCGGCAGCACTACGCCAAACTCGGTCTCGCCGACCGGATCGACATCGATCTGCACGACGGCGGCCACGAGATCCGGCTCGAGTCGGGTCTCGCGTTTATGAAGAAATGGCTCGGCGCGCCGGCTCGCTGAGAAACACTTATCGCCCCGACGAACCGAAGCCGTTCTCTCCGCGCGCCGAATCGTTCAGCTCCGATTCGTCCCACTCGACCGGCTCATAGCGCGCCACCACGAGCTGCGCGATCCGGTCGCCGCGATGCACCTGGTACGGCTCGCGGCCGAGGTTGAGCAGAATGACGCGGATCTCGCCGCGATAGCCGGGGTCGATCGTTGCCGGGCTGTTCGGCAGGGTGATCGAGTGGTTCAGCGCCAGCCCGCTGCGTGGCCGCACCTGCGCTTCAAAGCCGGACGGAAGCTCGATGGCCAGGCCGGTGGGAACGGCCCGCGGCACGCCGGGTTCCAGAGTCGCCTCGGCGATGGCGCGCAGGTCCATGCCGGCGTCTTCCTGGGGGCCGTGCGCGTATAGGGGCAGGGTGGCGTCGGGGGACAGCCTTCGGATTTTGACTCGCATCGGGTCGAATCCGCTATCATACATGCTTTGGCCCAAGTGAACCTGGATCCCCCCACGCGACGTGTCCTGACGCTGGCGCCGATGCCGCCGGAGAAGTGCGCTTACGCGCTGGCGCGCTACAGCCGCTCGCCGGATTCCATCCGGCAGTCCCTCAACTGGGTGCGCTCGCACGATTCGAAGAAGTTCTTCGAGAGTTTCTATTTCCAGTACGGGCACGCTTCCATCGCCGACTTGGGCCACGTGGTGATGTGCCTGGAGGGCGTGTCGGAGCTGGCCGCAACCGAGATCGAGGACGAACCGCTGTGGGACGGCCAGGCCAAGTCGTCCCGCTACCAGGACTTTTCCCGTTCGGGCTTCGTCACTCCGCCCGGGCTCTCGCCGGAGGAACAGGCACGCTATCGCGCCGAGGGCGCGGCGCTGCTGGAAACCTACACGCGCGTCCACGCGCGGATGGCCGAACACCTGGCGGAGAAGCTGCCCCGGCCGGCGGAGATGAAGCCTGACGCCTACCGGCGCAACATCGCGGCGCGAGCGTTCGACGTGGCGCGGTACCTGCTGTTCTTCGGCGTTCCGACCAACCTCGGACAGGCAACCAGCATCCGGACGCTGGAAAAACAGATCCGCCGCCTGAAAGCCTCCGAGCACGAGGAAGTGCGCCAGATCGCCGCCGAAATGGCCGGGGCCTGTGCGGCCCCAGCCGACTGCTCACTGGAAGGAAGCGGAACGGCGGAACCGGTCGCTCCTACACTGGCCCAGTTCGTCGATGCGGACCGGCACGCGACCTCCTCCCGCGAAGATCTGGAGCGGTGGGCGCGCGAGAATCTGCCGGCGGCATCGGGGATCGAGGTCTCCGATATCGACCTGGTTCGTCCCACCGACACGACGGCCGACATCGTCGCGACCCTGCTGTATCCGGCCACGGACCGCCCCTTCCGGGAGTTGTACGAGTTAGCCCGTTCCTGGCCGGCGGTGCGGCGAAGCGAGGTGCTGGACGTGGCGCTGGCCTCGCGGGCTCCGCGCGATGAGCTGCTGCGTGCGTTTCGCGGCGGGCCTTATGCCTTCGACATCGTGATGGACATCGGCGCCTACCGCGACCTGCACCGTCACCGCCGTTGCCAGCAGTTTCATCAGCGCTATACGCCGCGGCTGGGCTTCGAGACCCCGACGGCGGTGGCCGAGGCCGGACTTGGAGCCGAGTATCAGGCTGCGCTGGCCCGCGCGCTTACGGCCTCCGATTCGCTGCCCCAGCCGCCGGCGCAGTACCTGCTGCCGTTCGCCACCCGCTGCCGGTTTCTGTTCAAGATGGATTT
>CAYOTD010000178.1:5472-8703 GCA_964406685.1 uncultured Solibacteraceae bacterium
GCCGAGGCGGAGTACATCGCGCGCATCCGGACCGGCGTGAAGGGACATTTCAGCTACCGGCGGGTTGCCTGGGAGATGAAGCAGCGTCTGGAGGAACAGGAACCGGAACTCGGCCGGCGGATTGAAGCCACCCCGCCCTGGATCGAAGATCCCCTGGTCCGGTAGTCAGCAGGCCGCCGCGGCCGAATCGAGACTGCGGAGCTTGGCGGCCAGAGTGGTGCGCTTCAGGCGCAGCATGTCGGCGGCGCGCTTCTTGTTTCCGCCCGACTTCCGCAACGCCTGTTCGAGAATGTGGCGCTCGATCCGGCCCACAGTGCGCTCGAAGTCCAGCCCGTCGTCGGGCACCGTGACCATCGGCGAGTTATCAAAGGCCGGCACTGCCAGGGGCACCCGCGAGGGGAGTGGGAAATCGCTCGGATGGAGCGTGCGCCGCGTTCCGCTGAGCGCGACGGCCTTTTCTATCGCGTTCTCCAGTTGGCGCACGTTTCCCGGCCAGGTGTGCGACATCAGCCGGTCGGTGGTCTCCCGCGGCGCTTCCTTCGGCGGCAGGTCCTCCTGGCGGCACACTTTGTCGATGAAATGATGGGCCAGAACCGGGATGTCGCTGAGACGCTCCCGCAGTGGCGGAACATGGATGGGAACGACGTTGAGCCGGTAATACAGATCCTCCCGGAACTTGCCCTGGCGGACACGCTCGACCAGGTCGCAGTTGGAGGCGGCGACGACGCGCACGTCCACGCGGACGGTTTCCGAACTGCCCAGCCGCTGGAACTCGCGCTCCTGCAAGACGCGAAGCAGCTTTGCCTGGACGTCCAGGGGCATGTCTCCGATTTCGTCGAGGAACAGCGTGCTGCGATGCGCCTGCTCGAACCGGCCCACCCGGTGATTGATCGCCCCGGTGAAGGCGCCCTTCACGTGGCCGAATAGCTCGGCTTCCAGCAGGTGCTCCGGCAGGGCGGTGCAGTTGACGGCGACCAGGGGAAGATGGGAGCGGTTGCTGGCCAGGTGCAGCGCCCGCGCGACCATTTCCTTGCCCGTGCCTGTCTCTCCCGTGATCAGGACCGTGCAGCGCCGCGGAGCGACGAGTTGCACGATCTCGTCGATCTCGCGCATGGCGCGGCTTTCTCCCACCAGGAACGATTTCCAGGGGAGGTTCCCCAGCGCCTGTCCGAACAGCGCCAGCTCGCGTGTCCGCCGTTCCTCCACCGCAGCTTCCAGCACGAACGCCAGTTGGCCGGCTCCGTCCTGTCCCGCCAGGTACTGAAACGCGCCCAACTTGGTCAGCCGCACCGCATCCAGGACCGATCCGGAGCGGTGACGAATCACCACCGGGGTCGCCGCGCTGGCGCGCTTCAACTCCTCCAGCAGGTCCTCCGGGGTCCAGCCGGGCAGGGGAAAGTCCGCGAGCACAACGTCGAAGGAGCAGTTCGCCAGAGCGTTGATCCCGGCAACCCCGTCCGCGACGGTCTCCAGCGCAAGGCCCGGAAGACGGCTCCGAATCGGCTCAACACCGACGGCGAAGGGAGAGGCAATCCAAAGCAGTCTCATAGTCAACCCGGCCCGGCGACTGGAGACTGATCTCCGCTTTCGCCGCTAGCTCGCTACTCCATCGGCGGAGGGAACGGAATCTTTAACGAAATCGGCACTTACTCCCCCACTCTAGCCCTTTGAAGACAAACGTAAAACAGGCGGCCCGGCCTTCCCCTACAATAGACAGTAGGAGCCAGTTCCGCCCTTGCCTCTCCCCAACCCGCTGACCGAAATCAACTTCCGCATCCCGTTCGACGGCATCCGCGCCGATCATGTCGAGCCGGCCGTCGATCAACTGATCGAAGATGCCCGCGCGCGACTGGAAGCCGTCGCCGCCGCCCCGGGTCCGCGCACCTTCGATAACACGATGCTGGTTCTGGACCGGTTGACCGACCGGCTGGATTTCGCCATGAGCGTCGTGCGCCACCTGGAAAGCGTGGCTACCACCCCCGAGCTGCGCGCCGCCTACAACGCCATCCAGCCAAAAGCCAGCGCGTTCTATTCGAGCATTCCGCTTCACGCCGGGCTCTGGAAGGCGATCAAAGAGTACGCGGAAACCGGAGAGGCCCACGCGCTTTCCGCCCCGCGCCGGCGATTCCTGGACAAGACCATCGAGAGCTTCCGCCGCCACGGCGCCGACCTCGACCCGGCCGGCAAGAAGCGCCTGGAAGAGATCGACGTCGAGCTAACCAACCTCACCACGCGTTTTTCGGAGAACGTCCTGGACTCCACCAACGCCTTCGAGCTGCTGATCGCCGATGAAGCCCGCCTGGCCGGACTGCCCGAAACGGCGCGCGCGGCGGCCCGCCAGAGTGCCGAGTCGAAGGGGCAGGCCGGCTGGCGGTTCACGCTCCAGGCGCCGAGCTACGTCCCGCTGATGACCTACCTGGACGACGCTGGCATCCGCGAGCAGGTCTATCGCGCCTACAACGCGCGCGCCTCCGCGGCGCCGTACGACAACCGCGAGCTGATCCGCCGCGCGCTCGAGCTGCGCCGCGAGAAAGCGCGGCTGGTGGGCTACGCCGACTTCGGCGACTTCGTCCTGGCCGACCGCATGGCCAAGTCCGGCGCGCGCGCGCAGGAATTCCTCGACGACCTGGAGGCGAAGACCGCGCCCAGCTTCCGCCGCGAAAACGAGGAACTGACCGCGTTCCGCCGCTCGCTGGAGGGCCCTGGCGCGCCGCCGATGCGACCGTGGGACGTCGCCTATTACGCCGAGAAGATGCGCAAGGCGCTGTACGACTTCGACGAAGAAGCCCTGCGTCCCTACTTCCCTCTGCCGCGCGTGATGGAAGGCCTGTTCGCCATCTATAGCCGCGTGTTCGGCATCCGCGTCGTTGAAGCGCTGGGGATGCCGGCCTGGGACCCAGCCGTGCGTTACTTTGAGGTCCGCGACGCCGCCACCGCCGAACTGCTCGGCGCGTTCTACGCCGACCGCGCCAAGTACGCCTTTCAGACGCAAATCGTCTTTTTGCTTAGCCGCTACCAGCAACAGTACCGCGTCGCGCCGCGCCTGCTAGAGCAGGGTTCGGTGGTCAGCGATTACACCTTCGCCAAAGACCGCCTCTTTGCGCACCTCAACCTCTCGGGTGACGAACTGGATACCTACGAGCGCCTGCACCAACTGCTGGGCGAGAACGTCATCGCGCCCGACCTGGTGGTCTATCTCACCGCCGAAACGCCCGCGCTGATGGAGCGCAT
>CAYOTD010000179.1:0-8697 GCA_964406685.1 uncultured Solibacteraceae bacterium
CGGCGATGTGGTTCAGCTCAGCCGGCAACCGCTGGCGGCGGGCGCCACATCGTGCGTCTTCAGCGATGTGAGCTTGGCGCGCGGCGCCGCGCGCCTGGAGGCACGACTCAGCCTGGGCGGCGTGGACGCAGGGGTGAACTACGTGGATGTGCGGCGCCTTCGGTAGCGCTCCTCAGTCGGAGGCGGGGGCAGGCTGCGGCTTCCAGACGTGGCCGGGGTTGAACTCGAGTCCGACATAGCAGCGGAGTCCGCGCTGGATCAGGTGCCGGATGCGCGCCGAGGCCATCAGTCCGGACTGCTCGGTGTGAACGTTCACGTAGCTGGCGGGGTCCGGCAGTTCCTTCATCTCGATGCGCAAGCCGGTCTCCGAGGCGTCCAGGCAGGACGCTTTCGAGCGGTAGTACCTGTCGTTGCGGTCGACCCAGGTGATGCGCAGAGAGTCTCTGAGGGGAACCCGTGGCTTGCGGCGTCGCTCCGTCTGTTTCCGCATAGTCTCCTCTTGATTCGATACTAGAGTCTTCCCCCTAGGTGTTTGCATCCCCCAACCGTCTAACCGGTACTGGTTCCGGAGTTCTACCGGCTCATCTTCCGCCGGCGCAGCTCGTCCACCCACACCACCAGGACGATGACCGCGCCGATGATGGCCTGCTGGAGATAGGGGCTGATGCCGAGCAGGTCGCTGCCGTTGGAGAGCAGCCCCATGATGAAGGCGCCGATCAGTGTGCCTACGACGCTGCCCTCGCCACCCCGCAGGCTGCCGCCGCCGATCACCACCGCCGCGATGGCCTGGAGCTCGTAGCCCTGGCCGGCGGTCGGCTGGCCGGTCATCAGCCGCGAGGCCTCGACCATCCCCGCCAGCCCGGTCAACATTCCGCCGATGGCGTAGACCGCCGTGGTGTGGAAGGCAACCGGGATGCCGGCGTAGTAGGCGGCGTCGGGATTCGAGCCGATGGCGAAGGCGTAGCGTCCCAGCCGCGTGTGTTCCAGAACGACGTGCACGGCCAAGGCGCAGACGACCACGATCCACAGCACAAAGGGCACCCCGAGCACGTTGCCTTCCCCGAGGAAGGAGAAACCCTGCGGAATCTGGTGCACGGGCAGGCCGTTGGAGACGATCAGCGTGATGCCGCGCGCGATCCCCAACGTCCCCAGGGTCACGATGAAGGGGTTGATGCGCAGGCGCGTGGTCAGCACACCGTTCACCAGCCCCCAGAGCAGCCCTCCGGCGATTCCCACGGCGATGCCCACGGGGATCGGATAACCGCGCTCCATCGCCATCGTGCCCATCAGGCCGCCGAAGGCGAGGATGGCGCCGACGGAGAGATCGATGCCGCCGGCGACGATGATCAACGTCATGCCGAGGGCCATGATGTTGATGACTGCCGTCTGGCGCACGACGCTCGACAGATTCGCGTTGGTCAGGAAGTGCGGCGAGGCGATGGAGAGCGCGATGAGAAGCGCGATCAACGTGAGAAACGGCAGCAGCCGCTGAATCATCCTTCACTTACCTCGCCCTGCAAGTTGCTCTTCTCCAGCGCCGCGTGGCGCATGATCTCTTCCTGGGTGGTGCGGCCGGGAAGCTCGGCCGTGATGCGGCCCTGGCGCATGACCAGGATGCGGTCGGCCACCTGCAACAGCTCGGGCAGCTCGGAGCTGACCATCAGGATGGCCGCCCCGGACCGCGCCAGTTCGTCCATTACTTCGAATACCTCGACCTTGGCCCCTACGTCGATGCCGCGCGTCGGCTCGTCGAACAGAAACACGCGCGCCCCGCGGGCGAGCCACTTCGAGATGACCACCTTCTGCTGGTTCCCGCCGCTCAGCCGGCCCGCCAACTGGCGCGGGGATTCCGCCCGGATGCGCAGGCGCGCGGTGAACTCCTCGGCCCGGCGGCGCTCGGCGCCGTGCCTCAGGAATCCAAACCGGCTGACCGAGGCCAGGCTCGCCATGGTCATGTTGAAGCCCACCGGCAGCGCCGTCGCCAGGCCGTTCTTCTGGCGGTCTTCCGGGATCAGCGCAAGGCCGGCCGCCACCGCCTCGCGCGGCGACCGCGCGCGGACGGTACGCCCGCCCACCTCCACCGTGCCCGCCTCGGGCGGGTCGATGCCGAACAGCGTGTTGCACAGCTCGGTCCGCCCCGCTCCCACCAGTCCGGCCAGGCCCACGATCTCACCCGCCCGCAGCGTGAAGCCGATGTCCTTCAGCAGCGGCCGGCGGTTCAGGCCGCGCACGCGCAGCAGTTCTTCGCCCGGCTCGACCGGGTTGCGCTGGTACAGCGCCGTCACCTCGCGGCCCACCATGTGTTGGATGATGCGCTCCGTTGGCAGCCCGGCCAGTGGTCCGGTGTGCACCGTCTCGCCGTCGCGCAGGATGGTGAGCCGGTCGCCCACCGCGCGCAACTCCTCCAGCCGGTGCGTGATGTAGATGACGCCCATCTTCCGATCGCGCAGCGCGCGCACGATGCGGAAGACCTCCTGCGACTCGCCTTCCGAAAGGGACGAGGTGGGCTCGTCGAAGATCAGCAGGCTGGAGCCGTGCTGGATGGCGCGGCAGATCTCGACAAGCTGCTTGCCGGCCGGGCTGAGCCGCTCGACGCGCCAATCCGCGCGCAAGGGGAATCCGTGCTCCTCGATCAGACGCGCGGCGCGCTCCATCATGCCGCGGCGCCGCACCCAACCCAGCGGGAGCCGCTCCTCGCGGCCCAGGAAGATGTTCTCGGCCACGCTCAGGTGCGGCGCCAGGAGGGATTCCTGGTGCACCATGGCGATGCCGCTGTCGGCGGCTTCCTTCGGGGAGCGGAAACTCGCCGGCCGGCCCTGCCACAGCATCTCGCCGCCATCGCGGCCGATCATCCCGGCGACGATCTTCATCAGCGTCGATTTGCCGGCGCCGTTCTCGCCCAACAGCAGGTGGACTTCGCCGGCCTCGACCACCAGGTCGCCGCGGCGCAGCGCCGTCACGCCGCCAAACCGCTTCTGGATGTTGCGCAGCTCCAGCAGCATCGGAACCAACAAGTCTACAATGATCCTCATAGCCACGGTTGACGCCCATGCCGCGATTCGAAGCCTCGGTCTTCATCCAAGCGCCGGTCGAAGTGGTCTTCGCGTTCCACGAAAAGCCGGAAGCGTTCGAAACTCTCCTGCCGCCCCGCCGCACCATCGAGATCCTTCGCCGCGAGGGCGGCCTCGACGATGGCGGCGAGATCGAATTCCGCATCCGCGTGTTCCTCTTCTGGGTGCGCTGGCTGGCCCGCCACACGGCCTACGAGAAGAACCGCTTCTTCGTGGACGAGCAGGCGAAAGGGCCGTTTCGCCACTGGGTCCACCGGCACGAGTTCCAACCCGAAGGCGGCGGCACACGGCTGGCCGACCAGGTCGACTACAGCCTGCCGGGCGGCACGTTGGCGGAGATGGCGGCCGGTTGGGCCGTGCGCCTGGGGCTCAGGAGAATGTTCGCCTTCCGCCACCGCGTGACGAAACGGATCGCCGAGCGCATGGCGATCGAGCTTACTCGAACGGGGCCTCTTCGGACTCCTCCAGATCCGACGCCGCATTCTCAAACTTCGTGAGAGCGTGCAGGAACACCAGCTTGATGATGCCGGTGGGGCCGTTGCGCTGCTTGGAGAGGATCAGCTCCGCCAGCCCGCGCAGGTCGGCGCGGTCGGGCTTGTAGACTTCTTCGCGGAAGATGAAGGCCACGATGTCGGCGTCCTGCTCGATGGAGCCGGACTCGCGCAGGTCGCTCAACTGCGGCCGGTGGTCGCCCTGACGCGTCTCGGGCGCGCGGCTCAACTGGGAAAGAACCAGAATAGGGACCTTCAGTTCCTTGGACATCAGTTTGAGACCGCGCGACAGCGAACTGACCTCCTGTACGCGGTTCTCGAACCTGCCGCGCCCGCTCATCAGTTGCAGGTAGTCGATCACCACCAGCCCCAGGCCGTGCTCAGCGCCCAGCCGGCGCAGCTTGGCGTGGATGTCCATGAGGTTCGTGTTGGCCGTGTCGTCGATGAAGATGGGCGCCTGGGTGAACTCCTGCGCCTTGGCGGCCAGCAGGCGGCGCTCCTCCTGGTTCAGGTAGCCGGCGCGGAACTTCTGGCTGTCCACGCGCGCCGCCGCGCACAACATGCGCGTCAGCAGCGATTCCTTCGACATTTCCAGCGAGAAGACCGCCACCGTCTTGTTGTTCTTCAGCGCCACGTGGGTGGCGATGTTCAGCGCGAGGGCGGTCTTTCCCATGGCCGGCCGCCCGGCGAGGATGATCAGTTCCCCCGCGTGCAGCCCTCCGGTCTTCTCGTCGAACTTGGTGAAGCCGGTGCTCAGGCCCTTGATGCGCTTGCTGGGGTCGAGAAAGGCGTTCAGCCCGCCCTCGTAGTCTTCGATGATCTGCCGGGGGGAGACCAGGGCCTCGCGGGCGCGGGCTTCGCCGAGTTTCAGCAGTTCCTCTTCCGCCGCCGCCAGGATCTCGTCCGGCTCGTCCTCGCCCAGCGTGCAGCGCTCGATCAGCTTCTGCGAAGTCAGGATGACGCGCCGCAGGATCGCCTTGTCGCGAACGATCCGTACGTAGCTGTCCAGGTTGGAAAGCTGCGGCAACCCCTCATCAAGCGAAACCAGGTAGGACAGGCCGCCGCAGGAATCGAGCTGGCTGTGCTTGATCAGCTCGTTGGCCAGGGTGACACGATCGATTTTCTCGTTGCGGGCGTTCAGCTCGGTCATCCGCGAGAAGATGCGGCGGTGCGTCTCCAGGCTGAAATCGGCGGGAGCCAGCAGGCCGGCCACCGGGATGAACGCCGAATCGTCCAGCAGGATCGAGCCCAAAACGAATCGTTCGGCATCCAGGTTCGACGGCAGCCCCTTTTCCAGAGTGATATCGGCGGGTTGCATGAGGATACTCCAACCTACCCATGTTCGGGCCGGCGGTGCAACGACCGACGCCGCGCCTTTGTTTGCAGCGTATTAGGCTGTGGAAAAACCGGGGAGTTTTCCACAAGCGGGCGCAGCGGATAAGTTATTGAAGTTGCTTGCAGTTATCCGCGTGCTCCGGCCTTTCCTCGACGTTATCCACAGACAAATCCGGTCTTCCCTGTTGTGCTACGCTCGATGTTGATGCAGCTATCCGATGTTTTTCTGAGCCTTGGCCAGGAGAGCTTTTCGCAGCTTCTTCGTGGGGTCTCGTTGGGCAAGCTCAGGACCTACCAACTCTTCGAGCGCGTCAAGGCGCGGGCGCACGTGGCGAAGCTGAACTCGGAGAGTCTTCGCAAGGCAGCGCCCAGGTTGTGGTCGCGCCTGGAGGCCCGCGAAGAAGAGGTGGCCGAAGACCTGGCGCAAGCCATTCTGATCTCGCACCTGGAGATGATCATCGCGGTCCTGAACCTGCTCGGGATTCCGCACGAGGAGGGCTTCTTCTCCAAGGATATGGACGCGAGCCAGTACCTCACCGACGGCTGGCAGCAGAGGGTATGGGACGAGTTGCGCGACAGGTGGCCTCGCGCGGCGTTGCTGTTTTACATCAACCACCTCGCCTGGGAACTGGCCAAATCCACACCGCTGTTCCAGCCGGCCGAGTGAGCGCCTGGGGTAGAAGGGAACGTCTCGAGCAACCATGAGCAACATTATTGTGTTGGGCGCGCAATGGGGCGACGAGGGCAAGGGAAAGGTCGTCGACCTGTTCAGCGAGCGGTTCCGGATTGTGGCGCGCTACCAGGGCGGGCACAACGCCGGTCACACGGTCTTCATCGGTGAGCGCAAGTTCATCCTCAAGCTGATTCCCAGCGGCATCCTGCGGCCGGGGAAGCTGGCGGTGATCGGCAACGGCGTGGTGATCGATCCCAAGGCGTTGCTGGATGAGATCACGGCGCTGGGGGCGGCCGGCATCGATGTGGCCGGCCAGCTTCGAATCAGCAACCGTGCCCATGTCATCTTCCCCTTCCACCGGATGGTGGAGAAGGTCAGCGAAGGGCGGCCGGACCGGGTGGCCATCGGCACCACGTCGCGGGGCATCGGCCCCTGCTACGAAGACAAGGTCGCGCGGCGCGGCATCCGCATGGCGGACCTGGTGGACCCGGCCAGCCTGGCGGCGCTCTATCCCTCCCTGGCCGAAGACAAGCACACCACCGCGGCGGCCTTCGGCGTGGCCGAGGAGGTCGACTACGCGGAGGTGCTCGCCCACTACCAGGAGATGGCCCAGCGCATACGCCCCATGGTCTGCGACACGGCCAAACTGTTGAACGACGCCATCGCCCGGGGACAGAGCGTCCTGTTTGAAGGCGCGCAGGGCACGATGCTCGACATCGATCACGGCACCTATCCCTTCGTGACCTCGTCGAGTGCGGCCGCTGGCGGCGCCTGCGTGGGAACCGGCGTGGCGCCCACGCGCATCAGCGGCATCCTGGGCGTGTCGAAGGCCTATATCACGCGCGTCGGCGGCGGGCCCTTCCCCACCGAACAGCGCGGCGAGGCGGGCGAGCGGCTGCGCCAGGCGGGCAACGAGTACGGCGCCGTGACCGGCCGGCCGCGCCGCTGCGGCTGGTTCGACGTCCCGCTGTTGCGCTACACGGCGTCGGTAAACGGGTTCGACAGCCTGATCATCACCAAGCTCGATGTGCTGGACGAGTTGGACGAGATCCCGGTCTGCGTGGGCTACCGCGTGGACGGCCGGATGGTGGACACGATGCCCGCCACCGAGCGCGAGATCCAATCCATCGAGCCGGTCTACGAGAAGCGGCCCGGTTGGAAAACCTCCACGCGGGGCTTGAGTTCGTGGGCCGCGCTACCGCTCAAGGCCCGCGACTACCTGAAGTTCCTGGAAGCCTCCACCGGCGTCGAGGTGGGGTGCGTTTCGACCGGCCCGGAGCGGAACCAGACCATGGTGCTGCCGG
The DNA here is from genome assembly GCA_964406685.1 of uncultured Solibacteraceae bacterium. Taxonomy (GTDB): domain Bacteria; phylum Acidobacteriota; class Terriglobia; order Bryobacterales; family Bryobacteraceae; genus JACQZT01. The sequence continues at coordinate 6,875 of CAYOTD010000179.1, forward strand.
GGTCGAGGATGGAATCCCTGCTCCCCGCATAGAGGACAGGCTAGTAACTCCAGTCGTACAGGCCGGGATCCGGCGTTTTCGGATTCAGCCGCAGGTGCAGACGGAGCAGGCCGGCGAGCAGATCGCCGGTGGCCACTTTGGCTTCGTAGTAAGGATCGCCGGGCGCGCGCACAAACAGGCCGCCCGAGTCCTTCGGATACCAGAAGCGCTCAATGGCGGCATCGGCGTAACGGCGCGCTTCCGTCAGCCATTCGGGCGCGCGGGTCTGATCGTAGAGATCGAGGCTCAGGTTCAACGCAAAGGCCAGGCACTGCTGCGAGACCTTTTCCGGCGGAGGCGTCCGGCGCGCGATCCCGGCCACGACATGCGACATGAGGACCGATTCCTTGTCCTTGTCCGCCCGCCCGATGTAGGCCGCGATGCGGCCGATCGAGAGCAAACCCGCCTCGCCATAGGCGATGTTCCACAGACGCATCCTCTCTTCGGTAACCGGCTTGCCGTCGAGAGCGACCGCGGTGCGGAACGAGCCGCTCCGCCCGTCGTAGAAGTGCCGGTTGAAGGCGCGCAGGTATGTCAGCGAGCGGGAACGAAGGTGCTTCTGTGCGGGCGTCAACTGCCAGGCTTTGTAGAGCCAGTAGGCCAGCTCCGGCATCTGCGCTGAGGCGTAACCCGAAGCCGGCCGCGGGTCGCCGATGCAGCCCAGGGTCAGGTTGGTCAGCGGGTCGCGCCGGTTCCAGTAAAGGTCCGCCACCCCGCGCGCCCAGGCCAGCCACTTGGCGTCGCGCGTCTTCGAGTACAGGAACAGGAAGGAGTAGACGTACAGACCGGTGTGCTTGATCCAGGGCTGGCCGCCGGGCTTCTGGTGCTCGGCGCGGTCCCACCAGGCGTGGCGGTTGAACAGCGAGGAGGGATCGTCCGCGTAGAAGTGGTAGCGCAGGGCTGCGATCGCTTTCGTAGTGGCGGCGGAATCAGCGGCCCACATCTCGGGCCAAGGCGGTGTCCATTCGAGCAGTTCGTGCGAGCGGCGCTCCGCGGCCACCTCGTCGCGGAAGAAGTCATAGTAGAGGTGCTTGCCCCATGCCAGGAAGCCGGTCTTCGGGTTCTGCGCCTTCTCCAGGAAGAAGCGGAGGTAGTCGTCGACCGCGCGGGTGTAGCGCGGCTCTCCAGTGACCGCGCTCAGCACGCGGAACACGCGCCAGGTGACGATATCGTGATAGGGATTGCAGCCGCCGAGTGCGCGGTCGCCCGGCCGGACGCCCGCCGGCGGCGGCACCTTTGCCGCGCTGTCCGGCGCTGTCATGGCCGCGGCGTCGATCACGCCGGCCCACAGCGGGCTCCGGCGCGGCCCGTACACATCAAGCCCCCTGGACAGCAGCGTGTCGGCGAACTTGCGGACGTAACCGAGATAGTCAGGCGCGGGAGCGGGCGCCAGCGCGGCGAGGAAGCATCGGCGAGTAAGCATGGGGTGACCGGTGCTCTGGATTATCGTCCGCACCTCGCCACTGCACGCTGAAGCGTGCGCCACGCTCTCGCTTGCAGGGGCGGCATCAGCCTCGCTTCGCAGCGGGTGTTGTAGTGGGCGCGCCAGGCGCGGTGAGCGTCGTCGTCGGGGAAATGCTCGGTGGCGGGATACGGGTAGCCGCTCATGCCGTGGAACGGGAGCGGCTCGACCGAGTGGGCGAAGGCCGTGTTGGCGTCGGCATCCTTCGACCAGCCGTCTACGTGGAACAGAAAATCGCGATTCCATCCCGCCGGCAGCGGCGGCAGCGCGCGCGCATCGAAGGTGAGCCGCAGTTCATCACCTGAGCCCATGATGACGAATC
>CAYOTD010000180.1:0-7393 GCA_964406685.1 uncultured Solibacteraceae bacterium
CCTCCCGCCATCAGCGTGAAGCCGGGCTGATAGCGGTGTTCCGGGGGCAGGATCGATCAGCGTGATCTGGGGGCTCGCCAACGCACGGCGCAAACGGGCCGCGACGCTGCGCCCGGCGGCGCCTCCTCCAACGATCACCAGCCGGGCCCTGGCCTGGCTGACCGGTCTCCGGCGAACAAACCCGTAGACCGCCAGGCCGCCGCCGGCGAGCAGCGCGCCTTGCAGCAATCGGCGTCGTACGAGAGTGGGGTTTCCAGACTCTTGGGGTATTCCTGCCGGTCCCGCCCCGCAAGTCTTTGGGGTATGCGGCTAGGGAACCCCCCTTATTACAAGGCGCGGGTGGAGCCAACGCTCAAGACTCGGCCAACGCCAGTTCTTCCCAGCCCAGGGCCGTGCCCAGAGCCCGCTTCACCTCCACGCACCGGGCCGGGGCAACCCGGCCCGCGCGCTTGACAAGCCAGGATTTTGCGACCGTGCGCAGGTTGTCCAGGTTGGCGACGCACGGTCTCTTCAGGCCTTCCACCGAACCCAGAGCGACTTCCTGCGGAATGTGGCGAACTTTGGTTGTGATCTCGGCGACGATGAACTTGTTCAGGTACTCGTAGGCGGCGTCGCGGGTCAGCAGGAGTACGGGTCGCTGTCCCGCGGGAGCGGGCAACTGGGCCCACCAGATCTCGAACTGCTTCAAGCGCGGTACTCCTCGGCGGTGGACCAGTCGTCCGCCTCGGTCTCAGAGTCGGGCAGGGCCTCGTAGCCCGTGCGCGACCGGCGCTCCAGTTCCGCCAGAACCGCCTTTCGGATGGCGTCACGCAGGAACCGCATCCGCTTCCGTTCACCAGGAGGCGCGACAACGTTCAACGCGGCGAGCGTCGCCTCGTCCATACTGACCAACACAGACTGCATATACTCAGAGTATATAACCAATTCGACACTTCACCTATAGCAAATCTCTCTATCGTTTCTTGCTGGTTTGTACGGCTCGCGCCTTTGTTGCGCCCCTACGCGCAGCGCAGCGCTTCGGCGGGGGCGACGCGGGTGGCGCGCCTGTCGACATCGGCGACACCAGAGGCAACGAGGACTCGGAGCGGTCACCTCACCGATGGCGTACTTTCGTGCGAGCGCGAACGTCGCCTGAAGATCTCGACCGCTGCCCGGTAGCATTTGTCGCAGTCCTCGATTCGTGTGGTGTCGACAGACGACGCGGCAACGGACTCATCAATGGGTTGGCCGCACAGCGGGTGCCTCGTTCCGTCCGAAAGCACGGCAAAGAGATGCGCTTTGCCTCGACGCGGCAGGTACCGAAAGATCCTCAAGTCCGGGGAGTGCCGGAACTCCTCGACCCTCTGCTCAATCTCGCCCATCAGGCCTAGTTCCTCGGCTCGCTTTGCAGGCCTGAGATCCTGTTCCTTGCGTTCCCGGTACGTCCTTGATCGCCGTCCTGCCCCGGACTCCTCCCGGCGGACGGAACGGGGCAAGCCGCCCTCGCACGACTCGTGAGCGAAACCCTGGCGGGCCTCTCGGCATCTGTCACAATGGAGGAAGCATGGGACGGATACTGGTGGTGTCTTTCTTCGCTGTCGCGGCCTGGGCCCAGGGCGCGGGCGGCGAGTTGAGCCAGGCCCGGATCGACGAGATCATTTCCAGGTTCGCGGCCAAGGAAGCCGAGTTCGCCTAGGCGCGCGAGAACTACACCTACCGGCAGACCGTCCGCGTCCAGGAGTTGGACGAAGGCGGCATCGCCGGCGGGCGTCACGAGATGGTCTCCGATATCATCTTCTCCCCCGAGGGGAAGCGCACCGAGCGCGTGGTCAAAGCGCCCGTCTCCACGCTGCGCAACATCCAGTTGACGCCCGAGGACGAGCAGGACCTGCGCAACGTGCAGCCCTTTGTGCTCACCACCGGCGAGATCCCGAAATACTTCATCCGCTACCTGGGCACGGAGACGCTCGACGAGATCCCCTGCTACGCCTTCGCCGTCAAGCCCAAGAAGCTCGAGCCCGGCCAGCGCTATTTTCAAGGCATCGTCTGGGTGGACGACCGCGATCTCCAGATCGTGAAGAGTTACGGCCGCGGCGTCGGCCTCATCAAGAAGGGCTACGACAACCTGTTCCCCAAGTTCGAGACCTACCGCGAGCAGATCGACGGCAAGTACTGGTTCCCGACCTACACCACCGCCAACGACACGCTCTTTTTCCAGTCCGGCCCGCAGCGCATCCGCATGACCGTGCGCTACGAGGATTACAAGCAGTTCAAGAGCGACGTCCAGATCAAGTACGGCGACGAAGTGCCGGCGCCCGCCCCGCCCGCGGCCAAGAAACCGTAGCGGTCCCTGAGGTCCGGATTTTCGCCGTTCAGCGCGCAATCCGCGCCATCCGCCGCCGGTTCGTGGGACGGGGCGGGACCGCATGACAGAATAGAATCAACCAGTTCGATGCTCCGGAAGATCACTCCATTCCGCCGCCGCGCCCGCGCCGTCTCGCGCCGCCTGCGCGAGCTGCGCATGATCGCCAAAGGACTGCTGTCCACCCGGCACCCGGTTCTGGCGCACCTGATCCCCGTCCGCCGCTGCAACCTCTCCTGCGCCTACTGCAACGAATTCGACGACCGCTCCAAGCCCGTCCCCACCAGCGTCATGCTGCGGCGCATCGACCGGCTGGCCGCGCTGGGCACCACCATCGTGACCCTGAGCGGCGGCGAGCCCCTGCTCCACCCCGACCTTGACGAGTTGATCGCCCAGGTGCGCCAGCGCGGCTGCATCGCCGGGCTCATCACCAACGGCTACCTGCTGACTCCGGAGCGCATCCACCGCCTCAACCGCGCCGGCCTGGATCACATGCAGATCTCCATCGACAACGTGACCCCGGACGAGGTGTCGAAAAAGAGCCTGAAGGTGCTCGACCGCAAGCTCGAGATGCTGGCCGGTTATGCCGCCTTCCACGTGAACATCAACTCCGTGGTGGGCGGCGGCATCCGCAACCCCGAAGACGCGCTCACCGTGGGCCGGCGCGCGATCGAACTGGGATTCACCTCCACCGTGGGCATCATCCACGACGGCACGGGGCAGTTGAAGCCGTTGGGCGAGCGCGAGCGCGGGGTCTATCAGGCCATGCGGGCGATGGAGAAGTCCAGCTACGCGCAGGTCAACCGCTTCCAGGACGCGATCGCCGAGGGCCGCGTCAACCGGTGGCGCTGCCGCGCCGGCGCGCGCTATCTCTACGTCTGCGAGGACGGGCTGGTGCACTACTGCTCGCAGCAGCGCGGCTATCCGGCCAGACCGCTGGAAGAGTATACCCGCGCCGACCTGGAGCGCGAGTACCGGACCGAGAAGGAGTGCGCCCCGCGCTGCACGGTTTCCTGCGTCCACCAGGTGTCGTACTTCGACGGCTGGCGCGATCCGCAGACGCGCCGCCCCGCCGGGCGGCTGGTGGAGATCGCGTCGACGCAATGACGGCGGCCGCACGCTACAATGGAGAGTTTCCCGAGCTATGCGCAAAGTTCCAGTAATGGAGTCGCTCCGCATCATCGGGCGCGGCACCGCCAACTGGTTCGCCGAACGCCCCCTGGTGGTGTCGTTCGAAGTCACCGATAGCTGCACCTGCTACTGCAAGCACTGCGATCACGGCGGCCCGAAGGACGACTCGCAGAACCTCAAGCCGGCCGATTTCCGCCGCTACATGGAAGCGCTGAAGCCGTGCGTGGTGCAGATCTCCGGCGGCGAGCCGCTGATGCGTCCCGACGTGGCCGACATCGTGCGCGTCATCAAGAACGGCTCCGGCATCCCCTACACGATCCTGGTTTCCAACTGGTCGGAGATGACGGAAGAGAAGTACCGCGACCTGACCGCAGCGGGCGTCGACCAGTTCTCGGTCAGCCTGGATTTCCCCGATGATCGCCACGACGTCTTCCGCGGCCATCCGGGCCTGTACGATCACATTAGCACGCTGATCCCGAAGCTGGCCAAACTGGGCTACGACAACATCGTTCTCAACAGTTGCATCACTTCGGAGAACGTCGGCGAGATCGAGGCCATGGGTCATAAGGCGCGCGAGTGGGGCGTGAACATGTGCTACAGCGCCTACTCGGCGCGCCGCACCGGCTGCCGCGACTACTTCCTCGACACGCCCGAGCAACTCAAGGTGCTCAACGATCAGCTCGACCGCGTCGAAGCGCGCCGCGACTCGACCAACTGGCTCGTCAACGCTCCTTCGACCCTGGAGGCCACGCGCCGCTACTTCGCCAACCGCGGCACGCCCGGCTGCAAGGCCGGCATGCGCTTCCTGGTGGTAACCGCCAACGGCATGTTGCAGCCCTGCTCGATGCAGTTCCGCCGCTACCCGCTCAAAGACCGCAAGCGGATGATCGAGGAATTCACGCGAACCAACACGTGCGACGAGTGCTACGTCTCCATCCGCTCGTATCTCGACAAGTCGCTCCCGCAGCTTTTCCGCGAATACATCCCGGAGTTCTTCTCCTTCAAGCGCGAATACAAGCCCGCCGGGCCGGCCAATCCCTCCTGACGCGCCTCAGGAACCGGGTCCGCCCTCGGCTGCCGGCAGCAGGACCAGCTCGGCGCTTTCCTGACTGCCGGACTTCAGCGAGACGGTCTTGCCCTTGTTCTCGAACCGCTTCTGGAAGGCCGGGTCGCGCCACGCTTCGCTCTGGACTTCATCCCAGGCGTACAGCTTGTACTCGCCGGGAGCGATGCCGGTCATCCGGAAGCGCCCGTTCTGGTCCGTGGCCGCGGTCTTGTAGAAGTGCGCCACCTCCCGCCGCGCGCCGTCGGGGATCAGCACCACGGTGGCGCCCGAGGCGGGCTGCTTCTCCTCGCTGACGCTGCCCTGAATGCTGCCCGCGCCCGCCGACAGCACGATGACCAGGTTGCCCAGCACGCCCCCGCTCAAGTCGATCGGCGCATTGGTCAGATCCACGTCACTCAGACGGATGGCGGAGATGTAGTGCGTGTCCGGCAGTCCGGTCACGCTCAGCGAGTAGACCTGCGGGCTGAGGTTCTCCAGGGAGAACTTGCCGTCGGCGGCCACCGCGGCCCCGCCGAACCCCATCCCGCCGCCGAATCCCATGCCGCCGCCGGGTCCTCCTCCCTCGATGTCCTCCTGCCCCTGGAGCCGCACCCGCAGCCCGTCGAGTTTGACGTTGTCCTTGGGATCCACCTGGACCTGGCCCGCCAGCACGGGCACGGGCGCCAACGTCAGGGTCACCCCCTCGATGTTGGTGTTCCCGACCATCAGCGGCATCCGCGCCGACTGCCGCCGGTTGCGGTCGAACAGGTTGGCGATCAGGCTGTAGGCGCCCGGCGTCACGCCGCGAATCTCGAAGCTGCCATCGGGGTTGACCATCGCGCCCAACCTGCCCTGCGGGCCGGCGATGGTGATGGGCAACTGCGCTACCAGCGACAACATGGGCCGCGAGCCGCCGGGGCCGCGGCCCTGGCGCGGTCCGGCCTCCGCGGCGGCGCCTTCGAAACGCACCACGCCGCTGACTTTCACCATTCGCGTGGGCGCCAACCGCATGTCGACCCCGCGGGCGTCCGTCCCCGGAACGATGTCGATGGCGCGGGCGGCGGAGGGATCGAAGGTCCCCGGGTAGTACTGCGTGGCGTAGCCTTCATCGCCCGGGGTGGCGTTGCGGGTCTCGGCCCGGAATCCGAGTCCGTAGCTGGCCGAGTATCGCGCCGAAAGGTAGTAGCGGCCGGGCGTCAGGTCGAAGATCCGGTATTCGCCCAAGTCGTTGGTCATCGCCCCTCCGGCCTGCGTCCAGCGAACCCTGCCCTGCGCGTAGCCCGCCTTCAGGGCCGTGATCATCACATACGAGACCCGCTCGCCGTCCTCGTTGACCACGGTTCCCGAGATGGCTCCGGCGGGCATCAGCTTCACCACCAGGTTCGACGCCGTGCCGCCCGCGGCGACGGTGACCGGCGCTCCCGGCCTGTCGAAGGCGCGCTGGCCGTACTCGCTCGTGAGGAATCCGTTCCGGCTGACCCGGATGCGGTACTGTCCCGCGGCCACCCCGGTGACCTCGAACGTTCCATCGGCGCCGGAGACCGCGCTCTGGGCCGATCCGCTCCGCCGGCCGGGCTCGGCCGGGCGCAGGGTGACCACGGCGCGCTTGACCGGCTCGCCGGTGTCGCCGCGCACCACCGACCCGGAGATCGCGCCGGTCTGGGTTGTCTGAGCACCGGCCGCGACCAGGGCGGCGAATACCAGAAGGACACGCATAGAGGACGCCTGAGCTATTCTATTATGACGGCTGTAACGGGCCGGAGGTTTGCGCGATTTGCCGGGAGCCGCCTGGTGTCTAATCGGCGGAACCGGTCGTACGGGTGAAGCACCGGATGGCGAGCGGGTTCCAAGACGCGCGCCGGTCAGTCTGGTGAACGGATTGGAGGAGGGCCCGCCAAGGCCATGCGCAGACGCCGTCCCACAGCGCCCGGGCGAGGCGCCGCGCGACGTACCCGGAGCCCGCTGCGAATCGTCCCCGCAATCCTGATCCTGGCCCCGGCTCTCTCCGCACAGGCTGCCGATCCGAGCCTTGAGGAGGTGCTGGCGCGGATGGCCGTCGAGGACAAGGCCAGGACCGACGCTCTGGAGCGCTACTCCGCTTCCCGCCAGTACGTTCTGAAGAACCACCGGTTCGGGACTTCGGCGAAGTTGGAAGTGCGAGTGCATTACCGGCAGCCGGGCGCCAAGACCTTTTACGTGGTCTCCAAGGGCGGCTCGCGCGTGGTCCGCGAACGCGTCCTGAAGCGCATCATCAAGGCCGAGTTGGAGGCCGCCCGGCCGGAGGTCCAGGCCGCAACCACCATCAGTCCCCGCAACTACAGTTTCCGGTTGTTGACCACCGGGACACTGTCGGGACGCCGCGCGTACGTGCTGGAAGCGATTCCCAAGGCGCCGACCAGGTTCCTCTTCCGCGGCCGCGTCTGGGTCGACGCGGAGGACTTCGCCGTTTCGCGGATCGAAGGATCCCCGGCGCTGAAGCCTTCCTTCTGGGTGAAGAAGACCACGTTCGTCCACGAATACCGGAAACTCGACCGCTTCTGGCTGCCGGTGAGCAACCGGTCCACCACGGAGGTTCGTCTGTTCGGCCGGACCGAGATCGCCGTTGAGTACTCCGGCTACCAGATCAACGACCGGGACGAAGGCATCCAGAACGCCGAGGGGCTGGAGCGCGTGACGCTGGACGGCGCCGGATCCGCCGGCGACGACTGGCGCGCCCAGCCGGCGGCCGGCAAGCAGTAGTCCCCGGCCACGGCTCCGGCAGCCCCGCCTTGCCCGCCGCGCGGATCGATTACCAGACCTTGTCGATCTCCTCGTCGCGCCCGCATCGGGTGATCGCGGCTAACCCGTTCAGGTGTTCGCCTTATACATGCGGGCCG
>CAYOTD010000180.1:7403-8697 GCA_964406685.1 uncultured Solibacteraceae bacterium
GTCAAGAACTATAGGCTGATTACAGGTGTTTTCCTAAGGACGGATGTCTGTTTCCGCGCACGAATTCCTGGGGCTGCCCGTCGTGGTAGCCAGCCCCGCGATGCACGCCGTACTCGCGCGTGTGCGGCGGTGCGCGCCGACCGACGCCTCGGTGCTGATCGAGGGCGAAAGCGGAAGCGGGAAGGAGATCGTCGCCCGGGCGATCCACCACTATTCGCTGCGCGCTCACATGTCGTGGATCGACATCAGTTGCGCGGCCCTGCCCGAGAACCTGATCGAGAGCGAGCTGTTCGGCCACGAGCGGGGAGCGTTCAGCGGCGCCGATTCCCGCAAGCAGGGGCTGCTGGAGTTGGCCCAGGGGGGCACGCTGTTCCTGGACGAGATCGCGGAATTGGACCCGCGGCTCCAGGTGAAGCTGCTGCGGTTCCTGGATTGCGGCGAGTTCTACCGGCTGGGCGGCACCAGGAAAGTGAAGGTGGACGTCCGCGTGCTGGCCGCCACCAACCAGGATCTCTCCGCGCTGGTGAGCCAGGGACGGTTCCGCAAGGACCTGTACCACCGCCTGGCCCAGATCCGGATCGTGGTTCCGCCGTTGCGCGAGCGGGCGGAAGACGTGCTGCCGATCGCGGCCCATTTCCGCCGGAAGTACGGGCTACAGGCGGATTTCTCGGCCGCCGCCCAGCGCCTTCTGCTGAGCTACCCCTGGCCCGGCAACGTGCGCGAGCTGCGTAACGCGGTGATCGCCTGCGTCGCCAACTCCCAACGGGCGGAGATTCATCCCGACGACCTTCCGGTCGAACTGCTGGAGGCCGCCCGGGCGGCGCCGCTCAACGGAGCGGACCGCCATGACGTGGAAACCGCCGGAACGCTGGAAGCGGCCGAGCGGAACCTGATTCTCCGGGTGCTGGAACAGACCGACGGCCACCAGGAGAAGGCCGCCCGGATTCTGGGGATTTCCTCCCGCACGCTGGGCCGCAAGCTGAAGTCGTACAAGACGTGCGCCCGCGCCGCGGGAGTGGGCGCATGAGGATTCGATGATGGATCAACCGGCGGAGCGCAGAAGCGAACGGCGCCAGAGAGTGAGAGCACGCGTCGTCTTGAATGTCACCGGGGTTTTGTCGCGGGAAGTGAACGGCAGGCTGGTGGATGCCTCGCTCGGCGGCTTTCGCGCCGTGCACACCGACCGCGACCTGGCGGTCGGCGATCGCGTCGGGTTCTCGCACCAGGACCGCGAGGGCGAGGCGGTGGTGGTCTGGACCCGCATCGCCAAGGGCGGCATCGAGAGCGGCTTCCG
>CAYOTD010000181.1:0-5626 GCA_964406685.1 uncultured Solibacteraceae bacterium
CACCTGATCGGTGGGCCGTTCCGTCGGCTTCGAATCGAACTCATTGGCGTAGAAGTCGGCCTCCCAGTCTCCGGCCCGGGTGTACATGACAGACGACTGGAGTCCTCGCGCGAAGCGCCTCTCGAAGAGCATCTCCAGATCGTGGTAGCGATTCCAGCCCCGCGCGCTGGCGAAGTCCTGGCCCTGGCGAAGTCCGGTCAGGCCGCTCAGATGCGGGTATGGCCGGAGAAGCTGATTCTTGCGGACGGTGGTGGCGCGGAAGAAACTCAGAGACGAGAGATACTGGTAGGCGAACGGATCGCTCTGCTGGAGCGCGGCCAGGCTGGTGATGAGAAACGGATTCGCCACGTTGCGGTTCAACTCGTCATCGAGCGCCTGATTCCGGCTCGTGCCCGTGGCCCAGTACTGCTGGGGCAGCGCGTTCACGATCTGATCGACCGGCATGCGGGCGTAGGCGCCGTTGTAGGATATCTCGACCACCATGTCACGCGTGATCTCGCGTTGCAGGCTCAAGCGCCATCTCTGCTGCCACGCCGGCCTGTAGTTGGACGGCAGGAAGCCGTAGGAGCGGCCGGCGGCGGCGAGCAGCCCCAGTCTGTCACCGTAGGCGGAATCAAAGCGGGTGCCGTCGGAACGGAGGGGAAAGGGGTTGGCCATCGGGTTGGCGGTGGCCGACAGACCCGCCGCGGAACCGGCGCCGCAACAGAAGGTCAGACCCGAATCGGTGGTGACGGTGGTAGTGGTCGGCTGGCTGTAGCCGTACTGGCTGGCCCGGTCGTTGTTTACATTGAGCGTGTCGTAGTACCAGCCATAACCGGCGCGGACCACGGTCTTCGGCGAAACCTGATACGTTCCGCCGATGCGTGGAAGGAAGTTGTGCGTGCCGTTGGTGTACCGTCCGCCGGCCTCGGAGAGGTACCGCGATCCTCCCACCGGATTGAACTGCGATACGGGCAGATCCGCGAGCGGGCTGCTCGCATAGGCCGCGATCGCCGCGTCGGTGAAGGGCAGCTTCGCGCCATAGACGAAGCCCGCCAACCCCCGGTTGAAGCGCTCCTGGATGCCGGTTTCCCGCTCGTAGCGCAAGCCCAGCGACAGCCGCAGCGGTGGGGTCAGGCGCCAATCGTCCTGCGCCCAGAGCGAGCGAAAATGCGAGGTCCAGTAGCCGGTGCCGTTGGAGTCGATCGTCACGGTGGAGGGCAGGCCCATGCGGAACGCCGCCCAATCCAGCGCGTGAGTCGAGGCGGTTGTCGTGTTGTCGGCCGCCCTGGTGAACTGGTTCCCGAAGGAGAACCGGCCCGAGGTGTAGCCGGAATCCGACGACGCGAACGCGTGGCGCCGCTCGGCCAGCCCGGCGCGGAGTGTGTGCGCGTTGAAGACCCGTGTCAATGCGATCTTGGCCTCTCCCGTCTGGGCGTTCGAGGCAATCTGTCCGTAGGTGCGCCCGATGGCGGTGATGCTGCCGAACTCGACCGCCGGGAGCGTTGTGAGACCGCCGGCCTTCTCATCCAGGTAGGCGGGCAAACCGGCGTCGGTGGGCCTCATCTTCGTCAGAGCCGGGGTCAGGTTTCCTTCCGTGAAACGGGTCCAGCTTACGCCCACGTCGAGCACGGTGTTCGACGACAGAGTCCAGTTGTAGTTGCCGCCGAAGCCGAGATTGCGGCGCTCCAGGTCTACGGTGGCCAGGCCCTTGGCCGTGGAATACAGCCAGTCGCGCGTGTCGGCGGTGCGGCCGTTCCAATACCAGCGTCCGAAGATGCGGTGGCGTTTCGAGAGGTTGTAGTCAATCCGGTTGATCAGTGAGTGAAAGCGCGAGATGTTGGCCGTGTTGGCCGCGAGGTAGTTGTTGTATCCCTCGGCGCTGACCAGGCCCGGCACGTTGTTCGGCTCCGGCATGAGCTTGGCGTAGAAGTCGTAGGCGGGGTTCAGAACGGGAACGCCTTTGTTGCCGGGAAACGGCGTCCGCACCACGCGACTGCCTTCCTTCCGCGCCGAACGGGGATCGTAGATGGTGAACCGCGTGGCGTCAACCGCGAGCAGATCGGAGAAGTCGCCGTTGCGCCAGGCCATGGCGGGGACGGTGTTGTTCTTGATGTCGTTTCCGGTCTCGGTCATGTCCTGCATGATGCCGTTGTAGGAGGCGAAGAAGAACAGCCGGTCGCGACCGTTGTAGAGCGAGGGAATCCGGACGGGGCCGCCGAAAGTGGCGCCGAAGTTGTTCTGCCTGCCGGGTTCCTGCTTCTGGCTGCCGGAGGAAATCCGTCCGTAGCGCACGTTGTTCTCCCACGCCAGGCGCGTGAAGTGAGGCGTCGCGTTCCAGCGCTGTTGCCAGTGCTGGTCGAACAGCGAGCCGTGGTAGACGTTGGTGCCGGCCTTGGTCATCACGTTCACCACCGCGCCGCTGGTGAAACCGTAGGAGGCGTCGAAGGGAGCCGTTTCCACTTTGAACTCCCCAACCGATTCCGAAGGCGGCACAAATCCCACGCGCCGGCCCGAGCCGTTCGATGGCGCGCCGTCGATCGAGTACTCGTTCTGGCCGATTCCGCCCATCGTGTTGTAGGACGCCGTGCCGGCGCTATCGAACGGCCGCTGCGACTGCGGCGCCCCGGTCCACTGCGTGCCCGGCGCCAGCGCGGTCAGCACGAACGGGTTCATGTTGGTAAAGGGAAGTTCAGTGACCTGCCGGTTGTCGATCACGCGCCCCCCCGGACGCCGTCGTCGTGTCGAGCAACGGCGCGTCGGCGCGGACCTCCACGGATTCGTTGACCTGACCGAGTTCGAGGGTGAACTCGAGATCCAGCCGGCCGGCGACGCTGAGTTGCAGCCCGCTGCGCACGGCCTTTTTGAACCCGGTGGCCTGCGCCGACACCTGATAGGCACCCGCATTCAACAGCGCCGCTTCGAAGTAGCCGCGCTCGTTCGTCGTCCGCTGCATCGCGGCGTTCGTCTCGTCGTTGACAATCGTGATCGCCGCCCCGGGTATCACCGCTCCCTGAGCATCACGGACCATTCCCGTGATCGAACCTCGTGGGTCCTGGGCCCAAAGCGCCGCAAAACCCGCTACCAGAACCAAAGCCGTCCAACGGAACATGTCGTCTCTCCTGTCACTTCGCTACTGCCGCATACAACCGCTTCAAGAACTCGCCCCGAGTCAGCCGCCCATCGGCGCGCAACTGCCTGGCCGCGCGGGCGCCGGCGCGCTTCCGCCATTCCTCTGCCAGGGCTTCGTCGATCACCTTGTTCGGCTCGATCGCCAGATCCATCCGCGCCTCAAGCCATTGCCCGGTCGCCGGACGCGGCTTCCCGGCGGCCCCGGCGACTCGCGGGAGCAGGTGGAAGTAGCCGTGCGTGCCGAAATACTGAGCGGCCCGAAACAGGGCCGACTTGCCCGGCTCTTCAAGCCGCCGCACCAGGAACGTCCCCGGTGGATCCCAGGATGGCCGTGAGACGTGTCGCGGCGGTCCGAGATCCGGGACATACACCGTCATCGCCCCCAGTTCGTGAAGCCGGCGCTGCAGAGCCCTCACGTCGGTATGTTTCGGATCGCGCCTCTGCCTGGCCGCCCACGCCGCCGCGATCCCGGCCGCCTGCCCCAACGCCGTCCAGGTCGGCTCCATGCGAAGGGTACTGTAGCCGACGTGGCTGGCGGACACGGCGACCGGCACCAGCAAGCCGTCCACGTTGGGCGGCAGCAGGACGCGGTAGGGAACCTGATACGGCGCCACCGGGGCGCCGAATGCGCCGACATTGACGCCCTCGGCGGGGCTGTAGACCCCGTGGCAGTTCAGCGAGTAGTGCCCGATGGCGATGCTGTCGGTCTGCACGGAACTGCGGACGCCGCCCGCCACCGGCTCGGCGTCCTTCTGCGTGAACACATAGGCGCCGGTCATCCGGCGGCCCTCGCGGACATACAGGGCTGGCGTCCAGTGGTCCGAGTCCTGGTACTCGTCTTTCGGAAGGCCCCATTCGCGCATCCGGGCGCGGACCGCGGCCGGCACCGACGGATCGCTCGCCAGGAAGTGGAAAAGCCCCAGCGAGTGGCGCTTGTACCGGTCGTAGATGCCGGCCCGAACCTCGGCGTTTCCCTCCACCCAGGGGTGATTGACATTCTTCAGCGCCAGGCTGAAGGCCAGAGGAATGTCGTTGAAGTCGGCCTTCCGGTTAGGGATGGGCCGCACTTTGAGCACCGGGCGGGGCCCGGGGTTGGAGAACGACCGGACGTAGCCGGTGCGGAACTGGCGGGCAAGCGCGGCGAAGTCCTCGGCGCGGTAGCCTTCGGGCGTGGGGAGCCCCAGGCTGTTAGCGGGATCGCGCGTGAGGCAGACGCGAAAGTTGTAGGTCTGAACCCAGCGGTTCTCCTCCGCCGGCGCCAGCGATTCCCCGTACGTCGAGCCGGCCTCGCAGCCCAGATGGTAGGGGACCCCGGCGCGCGCCATCAGATCGCCCTCATAGGTGGCATCGATGAACACGCCGGCGGTGAACCGGCGCTTCGAGCCGTCCCGGAGATCCTGAAAGTCCGCCGCGATCAACCGGCGGCCGTCCAGCTTCGCGGCGATCAGGAGGTGCAAGCGGTAGACAGCGACGCGCTGCTCGGCCAGCATCGATTCGAAGACCCGCCTGGCGACACCCGGTTCGTAGTAACCGCCCAGAACGCAGTCCTTCACCTGGGCGGAATCGGGGCCGTGGGTCTTGACGTAGTGCGCTTCCACGCGCTGCATGAACTCGAGGAAGGTCCCGCCAACGGATTCGAAGTCACGGAAGTCCGAGTTGGACAGTCCACCCGCGGCCAGCCCCCCGATGAGGACGCTCTCCTCGACGAGAGCGACGCGCGCTCCTTCCCGCGCCGCGTTGCAGGCGGCGGCGACCCCGGCTGGCGTAGCGCCCACGACCACAACCTCGTAGGGGACCTCGCCGCCGGGCCCCGCCGCGGGGCCACCCAACAGCCATAGGAACAGGGCTAACAGATGCATCGCAAAGAGCATGGTAGGGCGAGGGCGGGACCCGCCGGAAGTTCGATTCCGTCCGCCACCGGCGTTCACGGACCGTTTGCGCACTTCGCCAAACGGCAATATAATCAGGATCTTGGAGATGGCGGCCACGCACGCTTCGCCTTCCGCCTCGTTGGGGGGCCCGCGAGAAGAGGCTCTCCGGCTCGCCCTTGCGAGTCAGACGCTGGCCCGCTCGGAGCAACTGCGAAGTTTTCTGCGGTACGTCTGCGAGAGAGAGATCGCGGGGCGCGGGCAGGAGATTACCGAGTGTCTCATCGGCCGCGAGGTGCTCGGCCGCCCAGCGGACTACAACCCGCTGGACGACGCCACGGTCCGCAATCGCGCCCACGCCTTGCGACGGAAGCTCGAAGAGCTGTACGCATCGGAGGCGCCCGGCGCTCCTCTGCGCATCGAACTGCCGAAGGGAAGCTATCGGCCGCGGTTCGTGCCCGTTCCGGCCGGGGACGGCGCGGCCGCGCCACCGGCGGTGGTGAAGCCGTGGAAGTTGTTTGCCTCCGGCGCGGGGGCCGGCCTGCTGATTGCCGCCGCGGCGGCCATGGTCTAGCAACGGGTCGGTTCGCCGACCCTGACAGCGGGGCTGGACCCCGTGGTCCGCGAATTCTGGGGGCCGTTGCTGG
>CAYOTD010000181.1:5666-8696 GCA_964406685.1 uncultured Solibacteraceae bacterium
TTTTTGTCCGGCCATACCCGGCCGATGCAGCTCCGCAGTATGGGTCTCTGTTGTTCGATCCGGCCGCCGATGAGCGGGTCTACCGTTCCTATGAGCAACGGCACGAGCTTCCACCCGGTCAGCGGCTGTTCGCAAATTTCACCAACAACAGCCCGCTCTGGGGGGATGGCGTGGGAGCGGCACTCGCTTGCCAGGTGCTCTCGCGGGCGGGAGCGTTCTATGAGTTGTGGCCGGAGCGGTCCGGCACGCCCACGCTGATGCGTGGACGCAACGTGATTCTGCTGGCGCGCGAGGAGTATAGCGAGTCGGCCGCGCTCATCACACGGAACCAGAACTTCTATGTCGATTTCTCGCCCGAGCACCGCAACATCGCGATTTTCAACCGCAAGCCGAAGCCGGGCGAGCCCGCTCTCTATCCGCTCGATCCGCCGGGCAAGCGGCGCGAATGCTACGGACTGATCACGGTGGCGCCAAGTCCGGGATTACCGGGCCAGGAACATCGAACGGTGTTGCTGTCGGGGTTAAACTCGGCCGGCAGCCAGGCCGCTGCGGAGTTCTTCACTTCGGCCGCAAGCCTGCGGGATCTTCGCGACCGTTTCCGGAAGGAAGGCTATGCGCAGATCCCCTCCCAGTACCAGGTAGTGATCCGCACAACGTCGATCGATACCATCCCCCGCGCCTGGAGCTACCAGACCCACCGCGTCACGGCCCGCTGACAGGCCGGGAGGGGGGATCGTTTCGTCTCAGAACCGGAACCGTAGCGTGGCCTGAACCGACCTGGCGCCGCCGCTTTGGAATAGTGGCGCCATGCCGCTGCCCGGGCTGCCGGTGCCCAGCATCAGATTGAGCAGGGACGGCGAGCGGCCGAACAGGGGACTGGACAGGTACGGGTAGGGGTCGGCGAAGCTGGGATGGTTCAGCGCGTTGAACGCCTCGATCCGGAACTGAATGGACCGGCGGTCATCGAGGCGGAAGTCCCGGCCCAGGGCGAGGTCGAACTGGCTCATGCCGAATCCCGTGATGGCGTTGCGCCCGAGGTTTCCCTGCACCTCGTCCGGAGCGGCGTCAAAAGCGGCGGCGCTCAACCGGCGGCCACCGGGAGCGGACGAGTCCGAGATCCACAGAGGCTGACCGGCAACCCGGTTGGGACGAAAGACGTTGGCGAAGCGGAGACCCATGGCGTAGTCCGCGCCCAGGATGTTGACGGGGAATCCGGTCCGCGCACGGAAGATGCCGTCCACCCGCCAGGAGCGCAGCCAGGAAGAAGGGAGGCGCAGCGGCGTTTCGTAGCCGAAGGCGGCGGTGAGCGCGTGTCGCACGTCGAAATCGGAGGAGCCCCGGTCCTGCGCCGCCGTCAGCCCCGACCCGGTCCAGTGCAGAACCGAGTCGGTGGAGCTGTCGTCGATGGAATGGGACCAGGAGTAGGACACCAGGGCGTCCCAGCCGCGCCGGGGCCGCAGGCGGTATTGTGCCTGCAAGCCGCGATAGTGAGAGGAACCGTTGTTGGTGGCCAGAGCCAGGCGCAGCACTTCGGTGTTGTATTCGCCCCCCAGCTCTCTGCGGAGCAGGCGCTCGCCGGCGGAAGCCACGAAGGCGATCGACAGCAGGTGCGCGTTTCCGGCGGCCTGCTCGACTCCGGCGCTCCATTGACGGACGCGGGGCAGGCGCAGGCCGGGCGCAAAGCCGTAGCTGAGCAGCGTCGAGAACGGCGCGTTGACGGCGCTGCTGTACTGCGTGAGGCTGAGCGGGCCGCCGTTGACCAAGTCCGTGGCGATGGAGAAGCTGGAATCGTAGTAGACGCCCCAACCGCCCCGCAGGACCGTCTGACCACGGGTGGACAGCCGGTAGGCCGCTCCCAGCCGGGGCGCGAAATTGGTGTACGTGCGCCGCCAGATGACCGTCTGATCCTGAAGCGGGTAGGCGAGGTTCGAGCCGGTTTCCGTGGAGGATCGCAACTCGGGCGCCGGCGTGAATTCCCAGCGCAATCCAAGCGAAGCCGTCAGACGCCGCGAGATGCGCCAGTTGTCCTGGAAGAACGCTCCGGTCTCCTTGAGATCGCCGTCCCGCGAGAGGGGGTCGGAAAGGGCCGTCCACAGGTTCCGGCCCGAGAGGAGATCCGACACGCTTTCCGCGATGATGCCCAGGCCGCGCCGGCTGTCGCGGCGGGCGGGTTGGAGGCGGACATACTCGCCCCCGAATCGCATCTGGTGGCCGCCGCGGACCAGCGTCATGGCGGGCGCGAGATGGAACTGGCTCTGCCGCTGGTAACCTTCCTGGCCGATCACCACCCGCCCGATGCCGGCGATGGAAAGCCGATAGACGTACTCGCAGCCGCCGGTGCGCTTCAGCAGGTAGTTGAGCGCCGGCTCCATGCCGCAATCCGAGGCGGCGCTCCCATCGGATGAGACCCAAACGGAGGTCACGTCGGCGGTGGAGTGGTTCATTCGCAGGTCGACGACCGCTCCAGGCCGCAGCCGCGCGTTCACCCCGAGGGTGACGCTGCGCGATCCGATGGATACATGGCTGATTTGCCCGCCGCCGAACTGGCTGCGCGAGGGGACTTCGTGATAACGGCCGAACAGCGTGATCCGCTGGGTCAGGGCGTGGTCGAGGCGCACGCTGCCGGCGTCGAAGCGCGAGGGCCGGCTGTGCCGCGCGGTCCACTCCCCCAGCCCCGGTTCCAGCTCGGAGCCATTGGGCGCCGGGAACAGGTTCACCAGCGGGAGCGCCCATTCCGGGGCGCTGGAGCGTGCCGCGAGTGAAGGCACGGCAGACTGCCAGGCGTAGGGCTGGCGCACTCTCATGCCTTCGTAGGCAAGGAGGAAGAAGCTCCGGTTGCGCTTCACCGGGCCGCCGAGGGAGCCGCCGAAGTCTTGCAGCCGCGTCGGCGCCCGTCCGTCGCCGTGGCGGTTGGCGAACCAGTCGTTGGCCTCCAGCGCCTCGTGCCGCAGCGCGCCGAACAGCGATCCATGGACATCGTTCGACCCGGAGCGGCTGCTGAGAACCACGTGCGCCCCGGGAAGACGGCCG